>NZ_JBSGFQ010000003.1:0-249219 GCF_053603495.1 Nonomuraea sp. NPDC004186
CGGCCAAGGTGACGCGCTCGGCGCTGCAGAACGCCGCTTCCATCGCGGCGCTCTTCCTCACCACCGAGGCCGTCATCGCCGAGAAGCCCGAGAAGAACGCTGCTGCTCCGGCCATGCCGGGCGGCGGCGACATGGACTTCTAGGCCTTTTCTTCGCTGTTCATAACAAGAGCGGCCCGGTTTTCCGGGTCGCTCTTGTTTTCGTTTATCAGCCATTACGTTTCATAATTGATCCGCTACTCCGAGTGAGGAAAGGTGGTGATCACACACCTCAACGAAGGAGTAGAGGATGCTTTCCCGCAGCAAGCGTATTTTCGGCATCGCCATTCTGAGCGCGGCCGCCGCGGCCGCCGTCGCCATCCCTGCCCATGCGTCCAGCACCCCGGTCATCACCGGTCAGCTCATGAAAGTGGTGCAGGCGCCGCTCTGCCTGACCACGGGGACGCTGGCCGGCGAGTCCAAGCTGGGAGTCCCGCTCGTCGAGGAGCTGCTGCCGCAGCTCGGGGCCTCTTGCGCAGTGTTCGCCTGACGCCTGCCGCGCTCTCGGTCTCTCGGACGCCCCGCCCTTCGCGGTGGGGCGTCTCCCTTTTTCCGGCCCGCCCGTTACGGGTGGAGCGGTTCCCCTTTTCGTGCCTGCCGCACCGCCCTCGGGAGGGCGGTGCGGTCGTGGGCGCGGTCAGGTGCTGTAGGTCGGGACGACGTGGCCGCGGGCCAGGGTGTTGGCGGTGATGTTGAAGCCCACCACCGCCGGGCTGGCGTCGCTGTCCACGCCCAGCTTGTCGACCCCGAGGGCGTGCACCGTGAAGACGTAGCGGTGCGGGGTGCCGGGGGGCGGGGCCGCGCCGCCGTACTCCTTGGTGCCGTAGTCGTTGCGGGCGTGGACCGCCTCCGCGGGCAGGCCCTTGAGCTCCGGGCCGGTGCCCGCGCCCGCCGGCAGCTCCGTCACCGAGGCCGGGAGGTCGAACAGCACCCAGTGCCAGAAGCCGCTGCCCGTGGGGGCGTCGGGGTCATAGCAGGTGACGGCGTAGCTGCGGGTCTCGGCGGGCGCGCCGGACCAGCGGAGGTGAGGCGACTGGTTACCGCCCTTCATGCCCCAGTCGTTGAAGACGTGGAGGTCGTTCAGCCGCTCGCCGTCCTGGATGTCGTCGCTCTCGACCGCGAGCGCGGGAACCGACGGCAGGTGTTCATGTGGAAGCGGTGCTGGCACGGCATCCTCCTAGGTTGAGAGCTCCTTGCTCAGCCATCCTAGAAGCGGCCGTGCCCGCCGACGATCAGCCCGTCAGCTCGGCCGGCAGCGGCTTGTCGTGCAGGACCGTCAGGGAGGTCACCGCACGGGTCAGCACCACGTACAGCCTGGCCAGGCCCCTGGGTTCGGCCGCGACGATGTCCGCGGGCTCCACGACGATGACGTGGTCGTACTCCAGACCCTTGGCCAGGGTCGCGGGCACGATCAGGAGGCGGTGCTCCTCGTCCGAGTCGGGGCCGAGCACGGCGTGGGAGAGGCCGGTCAGCGCGCGGGAGACGTCGGCGACCAGGGCGTCCGGGGCGATGACGCCAATGGAGCCCTCCCTGGTGAGGACCTCCGCGGCGGCCTCCGCGATCGAGCCTCCGGGGCGTACCGCGAGCGAGCCGAGGCCGGGGCGCAGCGACCGCGGCGCGGCCAGGTCGGGGGCGATGGAGGGGAGCAGCCGGGCGGCGTAGTCGAGGACCTCCCGCGGCACGCGGAAGCCGAGCGTCAGCTCCGTCACCTCGCCTTCGCGCTGGCCCAGGTGCTGGAGCACCGACTCCCATGAGCTGGTCGACCACGGGGTCGTGCCCTGGGCCAGGTCGCCGAGGACGGTGGCCGAGCCGTTGCGGCAGCGGCGGCCGAGCGCTCTCAGCTGCATCTCGGAGAGGTCCTGGGCCTCGTCCA
Source organism: Nonomuraea sp. NPDC004186 (assembly GCF_053603495.1). NCBI lineage: Bacteria > Bacillati > Actinomycetota > Actinomycetes > Streptosporangiales > Streptosporangiaceae > Nonomuraea > Nonomuraea sp. NPDC004186. The sequence goes on from NZ_JBSGFQ010000003.1 coordinate 1,912, forward strand.
CCACGAGGTGGCCCAGGGACGGGGTGCGCTCCATGAAGTCGCGCAGCTCGTCCAGGAGCGCGGCGTCCGCGGCGGACCATTTCGCGGACTTCCAGCTCCGGTACGGTTTCCGCCATATAAGCATTTCCTGCTCATCCGGCGACAAATCGGATTTAGCGGCCTTTGTCAGGAATTCGGGGTCGGAGAGGAGGCGATAAAGGACTTGCTCCGGCGTTAGTTTGGGCCAGACCGTATCGACGAGCTGTTTCACCGGTTTCGACCTGGCCACGGCGTCCTGCACCCGGTCGTCGGGCGATTCGCCGCGCTGCTCCATTCGTACGAGCACCATGTGGGCCAGCCGCTGCGCGAGTGCCGCCCGGCCGGGGTTGTATCGCGTGGTGCCGCGCAAGGAGGCCACGATCTCGCGTACCTCGTAGTCCGCCACCCGGTAGCGGTAGGCGCCCTTGGAGAAGACCACGCCGTCCTCGGGCTTGACGATGTGCAGCCAGAGCGCGCGTTCGAGCACCGCCGCCATCCTGGCGTCGCCCTTCAGCGCCGCCACCATCGGGTCCTCTTCTGCGGCGTACTCGCCGAGCAGCCCGCCCACCGTGGTCTGGTCGACCTTGACCTCGCCGAGCGCGGGGAGCACCGAGGAGATGTACGACAGGAAGGCGCGGTTCGGGCCGACGATCATCACGCCGGCCCTGGCGAGCCGCTCGCGGTGGGTGTACAGGAGATACGCGGCCCGGTGCAGGCCCACGGCGGTCTTCCCGGTGCCGGGGGCGCCCTGGACGCACACCGTCTGGGCCAGGGCGGATCGGACGATCTCGTCCTGGTCCGGCTGGATGGTGGCGACGATGTCACGCATCGGGCCGGTGCGCGGGCGCTCGATCTCGTCGGTGAGGATCTGCGACGGGCCGATCTCGCCGCCCTCGCCCAGCGGCTCGTCCTCGAACGCGGTCAGCGCGCCGCCGTGGTACCCGAAGCGGCGCCGCCGTACGACTCCCATGGGGTCGGCGGGGCTGGCCTGGTAGAACGCCTGGGACACCGGCGCGCGCCAGTCGATGACCAGGGGCTTGCTGCCGCCGTCGTGCACGTGGCGGCGGCCGACGTAGATCGTGCCGGGAAGGTCGTCGCCCGCCTGCCGGTCGAGGCGGCCGAAGAACAGCGGGGTGTCGGGGTGGTCGGCCAGCGCGGCGACGCGCTGGTCGAGGAGAGACTGGAGGATCTGCTGCGACACCCAGTCACCCGCCGCGTCCGCGGACAGCGACTGGGCGTGGGCGCGCATCGCCTTGAGCGCGGCCCTGGACTCGGCCAGGTGAGCCTGCTCGGAGGCCAGTACGTCGGAGGGTATGTCGGGGGCCAATTGGTGTCCGGGCATGCGAAAGCGCCTCCCTGGGTCGGAAACGAAGGTGGTAAGGCAGCGAATCGGCCAGTCTAATGGCGACGCGGGGCGGCCTCCAAAGCATTTACCCCTCCGGCCACCCACGCGCCGCGCCACCCACCGTCCTCGCTGTTCGCCCGCCGCTGCTCTCAGCCTCGGGGCCCAACCGGCGTCGTCGGCGGGGCTCCTCGGAGGGCAGGCACGGCGGCGGGTCGGGCGAGCGGTCATGAGGGTGGGGGGTGGGGCCGATGGGCGTCGCGTCCGCTCGCCCGGCCCGGGTCGGTAACCGGCGCGCGGCGGGGGAGGGATGCTCGACCGGGCGAAACGGCCTCGCGCTGCGCCGGGGAGTCCAAGGGCGGCGGTGGGGTGATGTTCGGGGCGAGTAGCGGTCTGCGGGGAGGGGTAGGGACAGGTGATGGCGCGGATTCAGCTGCGTTTTTCGCCGATCATTCCCACGATCGCCAGCTTCCTGCTCGCCGCCCTCTGGGCGTTGTCCGTCTTCGCGGGCTGGGGGTCGGAGGCGTTCTGCCAAGGCGGCGAGTCCGCTTCGACCTGCTCCCAACGTCTTGGTACGGTCTCCACGGTATCGGGGCTGTTCGCCGCGCTCGCCGCCTGCTGCACGGCGGCCGCCTGGCTCATCCCGTGGTCCAGGCAGGACCCGCGCACGTTCGGGCGGGTCATGGGCGCGGGGGTGGGCGCCTGGGTGGTCGCGGAGGGCGTGCTGTTCCTCGGCGGCCTGATGGCGCGGTAGGGCGCCCCCGCCGGCTCGAAGCTTCTCATCGGTAACAACCGGGAAATACCGAAAAATTCGGGCATATCAGGTGCGTTTGTCGGATCATGGGGGTATGTCGGAGGCGGCGTGATAGTACGCAGGTGAGGGGGGTGGTTCGATTGTCTTCGGCCCGCGGAGTTTCGTGGACGTGACAGCACGCTGAACATGCCTGGCCGCTCGTGACGAGCGGCCGGGCGTCACACCTCGCCGTGCACGTCGTCGGCGTCGATGATCTGGTACGCGTACCCCTGCTCGGCCAGGAACCGCTGCCGGTGCGCGGCGAACTCCTGGTCCACCGTGTCCCTGCTGACCACCGTGTAGAACCGGGCGCCCCCGCCGTCGGCCTTGGGCCGCAGCACCCGGCCGAGCCGCTGGGCCTCCTCCTGGCGTGAGCCGAACGTGCCCGACACCTGGATCGCGATCGCGGCCTCCGGCAGGTCGATGGAGAAGTTCGCCACCTTCGACACCACCAGCACCTGGATCTCCTTGTCGCGGAAGGCCTGGTAGAGCCGCTCCCGCTCCTTGACCCTGGTCTCGCCCTTGATGACGGGCGCGTTGAGGTGCTCGCCGAGCTCGTCGAGCTGGTCGATGTACTGGCCGATGACCAGCACCTGCTCGCCCAGATGGCGGCGGACCAGCGCCTCGGTGACGTGGGTCTTGGACGGCGTGGTGGCGCAGAAGCGGTAGCGCTCCTCGGACTCGGCCATCGCGTACGCCAGCCGCTCCTCGTCCGTGAGCGTGACGCGCACCTCCACGCAGTCGGCGGGTGCGATCCAGCCCTGGTTCTCCATCTCCTTCCAGGGCGCGTCGTACCGCTTGGGACCGATCAGCGAGAACACGTCGCCCTCGCGCCCGTCCTCGCGCACCAGCGTCGCGGTCAGCCCCACCCGCCGGCGGGCCTGAAGGTCGGCGGTCATCCGGAAGATCGGCGCGGGCAGCAGGTGCACCTCGTCGTAGACGATCAGGCCCCAGTCGCGGGCGTCGAACAGCTCCAGGTGCGAGTAGACGCCCTTCCGCCTGGTGGTCATCACCTGGTACGTGGCGATGGTGACGGGGCGGATCTCCTTCTTCGAGCCGGAGTATTCGCCGATCTCGTCCTCGGTCAGCGACGTGCGCTTGATCAGCTCGGTCTTCCACTGGTGGGCCGAGACCGTGTTCGTCACGAGGATGAGCGTGGTGGCCTGTGCGTGCGCCATGGCGGCCGCGCCGACGATGGTCTTGCCCGCGCCACACGGCAGCACGACCACGCCGGAGCCGCCGTGCCAGAACGCGTCCGCCGCCTCCTGCTGGTACGGCCGCAGCGCCCAGCCCTCCTGCAGCAGCTTGATCGGGTGGGCCTCGCCGTCCACGTAGCCGGCCAGGTCCTCCGCCGGCCAGCCCAGCTTGAGCAGGGCCTGCTTGACGTTGCCGCGGTCGCTCGGGTGGACGATGACCGAGTCGGCGCCGAGCCGCTCACCCAGCATCGGCTGGATCTTCTTGGAGCGCAGCACCTCCTCCAGCACCGCCCGGTCGGTGGAGGTCAGGACCAGGCCGTTGACCGGGTCCTTCTCCAGCCGCAGCCGGCCGTACCTGGCCATGGTCTCGGCGATGTCCACGAGCAGGGCGTGCGGCACGGGGTAGCGGCTGAAACCGATCAGCGCGTCGATGACCTGCTCGGCGTCGTGTCCGGCGGCGCGGGCGTTCCACAGGGCCAGGGGGGTGACGCGGTAGGTGTGCACGTGTTCGGGAGCTCGCTCGAGCTCGGCGAACGGTGCGATCGCCTTACGGCAGTCGTTCGCTCGTTCGTGGTCGACCTCGAGCAGCAGTGTCTTGTCCGACTGGACGATCAGCGGTCCATCGCTCACTGGCTTTTCTCCGTGGGGTTCCGTACGGGGCCTCGCGCAACAGGACCATCGTCTCCCGATCCTGGCTCTCCCGCTCCGAGACTCCAACAACCCGCGCGCCCGGATTAGTCCTCGGACGGGCCAAGAGCCGCGGCCGTCAGTCGTCGAGATAGCCGGACAGGCCCAGGAAAAGGATGATGCCGGCGCTGAGCACGAAGCCGAGCCCGAACATGATCCAGCTCCAGATCACCATCGTGCGGGCGGTCTGCGGCTCCGTGCGGCCCTTGCTGAGTGCCAGGCCGGCCAGGATCGCGCCGGGCAGGCCGAGGAAGTTGCAGCAACCGACGAGCGCGAGGAGGTTGAGCACGAGGGAGACGATCGCGTTGGCGCTGGGCCCGTCGTCGCGCCGCGGCGGGGGATAACCGTAGCCGTACGGCGGCGGCGGCTGCTCGCCGTAGGGGGCGCCATAAGGCTGGTACGGGTAGCCCGACGGATCTTCCTGGCTCATGTTCACCTCCAGACACGTCAACACTTATCACGGAAAGGAGGCGCGCCTGACCGCGCTGTGAGATCCCACCATGGATCGCCAGGCCGAAGGCGGTCAGTCGAGGCGGGCCCGCAGCGCCTTGCGATCGAGCTTGAGCACGCTCGTCACCGGCACCGAGTCCACGAACCTCACCTCGCGCGGATACTTCACCCGCCCCACGCGCTCGCGGGCCCACTCGATCAGCTCCTCGGCCGTCACCGTCGCGTCCTGCCTGAGCTGGACGAACGCCACTACTTCCTCGCCGATCCGCGGCTCCGGGCGGCCCACGACGCCCGAGACCACCACGTCGGGGTGGCGGTTGAGGGCGTCCTCGACGTCGCGGGGGAACACGTTGAAGCCGCCCCGGATGATCAGGTCCTTCTTCCTGTCCACGACATAGAGGTAGCCGTCGTCGTCCACGCAGCCGATGTCGCCGGTGCGCAGCTCCCTTCCGATCAGCGCGGTCCCCTCGGGGTCGGGTTCGTGCTCGCCCCAGTAGCCGAGCATCAGCGCCTCGCCCGAGACGCAGATCTCGCCGACGTCCCCGGTCTCCAGCTCCTCGCCCTCGCCGTCGCGGATGGCGATCGTGTAGCCGGGCAGCGGGAGGCCGACGCTGCCGGCCCTGCGCCTGCCCGGCGGGTTGAACGTGGTGACCGCGCTCGTCTCGGTCAGTCCGTAACCCTCGAGGATCTGCACGCCCGGCACCCTGCGCTCGAACTCCTCCAGCACGTCCCTGCCGAGCGGCGCCGCGCCGCAGGTGAGGAAGGACAGGTCGGGCAGCGGGTGCGACTCCAGCGGCTCGGCGAGGAGCAGCTGGATCATGGAGGGTACGACGGTGCCGTACTGGACGTGCTGCTCGGCGGCCAGCGCGAGGAACGTCTTCGGCTCGAACCAGCGCATCAGCACCGCCTGCTGCGGCTCCGTCGCGTGCATCGAGGCGACCGAGATGATCAGCCCGTACGCGTGCGAGAGCGGCACCGGCACCAAAGCACGATTTTTCCCTTCTTGGTGGGACATGTCCCAGACGTCCTTGGCCACCCGCCAGAGGCCACCGTGGCTCAGCATGACGCCCTTGGCCCGGCCCGTGGTGCCGCCGGTGTACATCAGAGCGGCCAGATCACCGGGGTCCCTGGTCACCGGGCCGCGTTCGGGTGCCCGTTCCAGCTCGGCCGTGTCCACAAAAATAGGGATGTCGACGGCGGTGGCCCGTACGGTCTCCACCAGTTCGGGCGAGGTGACGATCGCGGACGCGCCGCTGTCGAGCAGGATGTGCCGCAGCTCGTCGGCGCCCACCAGGGACACCGCCGGAGTGACCACCGCGCCCGCCGCCCACAGAGCCTGGTTGATCAGCGGCACTTCGGGGGAGTTCGCCATCATCACGACCACCCGGTCGCCGGGCCCGATCCCGCCCTCGGCGAACCCGCCGCACATCCGGCGCGCCCGCTCGGCGAGCGCGTGGCTACGGTGCCAGACGCCCTCGTAGAACGTCGCGTCGTGATCGTCGAAGCGGCCCCAGGACTCCTCGGCCAACTGGCCCAGCGTTTGCTCGGTCACATGCCCAACCTGATGCGATCGTGGTCACGCCGTCAACCCTTGACTGGTCATGGTGGACGGGGCCCAGTTGACCGGTAAATGACAACATATCTCCCTCTATAGTCGTTCGTGTTTTCTTGTTGGCCTAGATCGTGTAATGGTGGAAGATCTAGGGGCCATGGGGCCTGCCGAGGCAAGGGAAGTCATGATCGACATGTCCGCGTCAAGCGGCCCCGAACGCGAACGTCACGCGAAAGACCAGGTCAGGGTGGCTTTGGTGACGCTCTGCGAGCTCTTCGTAGTAAAAGAAGAAACTTGTTAGGCGTAGTTATTTTCTGTAGAAAACTTTCCAGTCAACCCTGAGGTGAATTCGTGACCGAAACGCCTGAATCGGGCGAGATCGACCTCGATGACATAACGCTCGGCCAGAGCTTCTTAACGGTGTACGAGCACCTGCGGCCGCTCGCCGCGCCGGTCACCAGGGACCTGAAGCGACGGGACGCCGACGCGCTCCTGCGCTCCTACCTGGAGCCCGGCTGCTTCCCCGAGGCCGTACGCCGGCTCAGCGTCCGCCACCTGCTCGTCCTCGTGGGCGAGGAGGAGACGGGCAAGCGGCTGGGCGCCATCGCCCTGCTCTCCCGGATGTCCCTGGCCGAGAGCACGATCACCGTGCTGTCGCCCGCCAGCAGCGCCGCCGACCTGCTGTCCAGGACCGAGTACGAGCCGGGGCGGGCGTACCTGCTGCACGACTGGATCGCCGAGAGCACCGACAGGATCGAGCTGCTCAACCTGGCGCGCAAGCTGGCCGAGCTGGGCTCGTACCTGGTCATCACCAGGAACGGCGTCCCCTCCCAGGCGGCCGAGGTGGAGCAGCCGTGGGGCGTGCCGGAGCCGGGGGAGCTGTTCGACCTGTGCCTCAGGGCGTACGGACTGCGCGCGGGCCACAGCCCCGAGGAGCTCACCCGGGCCCGGGACCTGGCGCTGACCCTGCCGACGCCGGCCGAGGTCGTGCGCCTGGCCGGACGGCTGGTGGGGGACGACGAGCCCTCGGGGGAGGACGTGGCGGCCTGGTTCGACACCAAGCCGCTGCTGCACGAGGTGCGGGAGGTGGCCGCGCTCGCGTTCCTGCATGGGGTGGGCGGGCCGGTGTTCGAGCGGCAGTTCACCAGGCTTGAGAGGATCTGCCAGGCGCAGGAACGGCGGGTGCCCCGCGTGTCCCATCCGCTGGTCGCCCATGAGGAGGGCCGCGTCGTCTTCCGGGTGCCGCACCACCGCGGGCAGGTGCTCGCGGAGCTGGTCGGACGGTACGGGTTCTGGCTGTGGCAGCCGCTGCGCGAATGGGTGCGGTCGCTGGCCTGGGAGGGGGCCGACGTCCGGACGCGGGCCGCCGAGGGGGTGGCGTTGCTGGCGGCGTACTCGCTGAAGGACGCCCAGCTGGAGTTCCTGGACGTGTGGGCGCGGGGCGGGAACGCGGAGCGGCTGGCGGCGGGGGACGCGCTGTCGTACATGTGCGCCGACGACACGCTCGCCACCGAGGCGCTCAGGATCGCGCTCGCCTGGACGGCCGATCCCCTGGACCCGCGGGCCACCGCGGCGGCCGTGGCGCTGGGCGGCGGGCTGTCCGTGCGGTATCCGGCCGACGCGGTGCGGCGGCTGCGGCGGCTGGAATCCGGTGGCGGGCCCTCGGCGGGTGTGGCGGGACGGGCGTCGGCGCTGCTGGCCGAGCACGCGGGCCGGTGCCACGACGCCCGGGCCCGGACGGTCACCGCGCTGTCCGCGCCCCTCGCCACGGACGCCTGACCCCACCCCGATGACGCTCGCCGGGGCCGCGGGACCCCGGCGAGCCCCCGCACGCCGGAACCCCGCGCATCGAGACCTCAACGCTCCGGGACCCCCGCGCCGCCACCCCCCCCGCGCCGGGACCCCCGCGCACCGGGACTTCGGCGCGGCGGAGGCCGGGGTCAGAGGCCGGCGACGCCGGTGATGCGGTGGAGGGCGAAGCGGTGGACGGCGGCCCGGGTCTCGTCGTAGGCGGTCAGGTAGCCGCCCTCCATCCGAGCCGGCTCCAGGATGCGCGAGGTCGCGTTCCCCTGCGAGTCGAGGTACCCGATCCACACGCGTACCCCCTGCTTGATCGCCTCCTGCAGGGCCGAGATCGTGGCCGTCGCGGGCCCGCGCGGCACCTGCCCGCCCGGCGCGTCCACGGGCTCGCGCCGCGCCAGGTGCGCCGCGTCACCGGCCCGCAGCGCGCGCACGGCCGCCGTCGCCACCTCCGGGTCCAGGCCGTTGGGCGACGCCACGGCGCGGACCGGCGCCAGCCCCTCGGTACGGCGGCTGTCGAGCTGCGAGATGATCACGTCGCCGTCGAGCGACTCGGCGACGGGCGCGTACCCCATCGCACGCAGCGAGTCGACCAGCGCCGCCCTGGACGAGCGGGAGGCGATCACGGTGGGGGCCAGCCTGCGCAGCCGCAGCGCGGTGGAGCGCCGGTCGGCGGTGATCTGGTCGAGCAGCGCCGGGTCGTCGCACCTGATGTACGCGCTGGCCGTGCCCACCCGGATGCGCCCGTGGCGCCTGGCCACGTCGGTCACCAGGTACGACAGCGCCTGCGGCACCGGCGTGGCCGAGTGGCGGGTCAACATCGACACCAGCTCCTCGCCCCCGTGCCCCGCGTCGAGCGCCCGCCTGATCGAGCTCTCGCTGAACCGGTAGACGGTGGCCCCGCCCTTCGACTCCACGTCGGCGGTGAGCGTCATCCAGCGGTTGAGCTCGCTCGTCAGCGGCCCCGGCGCGACGGCGGTGAGGTCGGCCTGGAGCAGCACGTGGTCGACGGGCTCGGGCAGCAGCGGCGCGAGCACCTCCGCGGGCTCGCCGCCTTCGAGCAGCGCCCGCCCGTGCGCCGACAGCGCGCCCAGCCCCGTCACGCCGACCTGCTCGGCCTCCCGCAGCGCGAACTCGGTGAGCTGCTCGCGCAGCGGCCCCCGGCGACGCGGCTGCTCCCAAGCCAGGCGTTCGAGGACCGAGTCGCGCGAAGGCGCGAGGCCGGGGGCGGCGGCGAGCACGCCCAGTGTGGCCGCCCTGACCCCGGGCGCGGAGGAGCGGCGCAGATCGGTGTGCAGGGCGTTGAACGGCCTGTCCCGATCGTCCCGGTCACCCACCAGGCCGGGTACGCGGTCCATGTGCAGCCAGGTGAGCGCGAGGGTGACCCACCGGTCTGCGGTCGCCCTGACCCGCCAGAGGTCGTAGCCGGAGGTCGGCAGCCACTCGCCGTCCACGCCGCCGCCCGCCGCGATCAGCCCGGCCGCGTGCGCCACCTCGATGACCAGCGCCGCCGCCCACTCGGGCAGGTCCAGCTCGCTCGTCGCGCGCTTGAGGTCGCGCACGCCCAGGCCGCCGGTACGCAGCACGCCGGGCGGCTCGACGCTCCACCGCTCGCACAGCTCCTCGACCGACCTGACGAACGCGAACGCCTGCCCGGCCGCCGTACGATCGGCCAGCTTCCGGTCGCGCGCCGTCCCTTCGAGCGGCGGCGGGAGGGCCAGCAGGCCGCGGTGTACCCGGCCGCCACGCAGGTAGAGGCCGACCTCGCGGGGAAGGGTCACGCTCTCCTCGCCGGTGGCCGCCAGCAGCCCTCTGGCCAGCAGCTCCTCGATGGGCGAACGGGCGGAGGCCACGCTCACCTCACGCCTGGCGTTGGGCACGCGCCCGGTCGGCGGCCCCCAGGCGAGCTGGTCGAGCGCGCCCCTGGCCTCGGGTGAGACGGACCCGACCAGGGCGGCTGGCTCCGCCAGCGCGGCAGCCAGCCGTTCCTTGCCCGAGCCCTCGGTGCCCGGCGCGACCTCGTCGGCCATCTCGTCGAGCTGCTCGGGCGCGTGATGCCGGAACGCGTCGACCGCCTTCGGCCCGAGCCCGGCCGGGTCCTCGAGCACCTTGCGCACGCCGGGCCCCAGGTCGAGCGCGTCGTCGGGCCCGAAGACCAGCGCCAGCTCGAACAGCCGGTCCAGCGCGGCCGACAGCGCGGGCTCGGCGTCGCGCGTCCCGCTCTCCGTGCCGCGCGCCCCGCTCTTGGCGTCGCGCGCGCCGCTCTCCGCGTCATCGTCCGTCAGGGCCGCGGCCACGAGCTCGCGCAGCCGCTCCTTGGGCATCGGCCCGTCCCGTACGGCCAGCGTCTCGACGACGGCCAGCGTGAAACGGTCGAGCCGGTCGAGCACCCTGGCGATCGCCGACGGGCTGCCCGCCCGCGACGCCAGGCCTTCCAGATGCGCGGGCACCGGAGTGATCAGCTCGGGCCGCGCGGAGACGAGCGCCCGCAGCTGTTCGTCGGTGCGCCCCCTGATCCACTCCGTGAACTCCATCGTTGCCATGGTATGTCCCACCTGATTGGGGCAGCATTGCTTGACGTGATAGAGCGCGCGGACCAGCTCGTCCTGAACTACGTCTCCAAGGCGGCCGATGCCGCCCACGGCGTGCTCAGGGCCGACCAGCGGCTCGACTTCGCCAAGCGATTGCGCGCCAGGATCGAGGAGGAGCGGCGCGGCAGCCAGAACGCGCGCGAGGTGTCGAAGGTGCTGGCCAGGTTCGGCGACCCGGTGGCGCTGGTGGAGCGCGAGGCACGCCGGCTCGTCGAGGCGGGCGTCCCCACCATGCGCACCCCCATGGGCTCCGCCGAGCAGGGTCAGCCGTCCGGGGACGAGAGCTCCACGCGGCGCTTCCCCACGATCGTGGACGACGCCGACGCGCCCCCTGGCGTCCAGACGTACCGGAGGATCGCCAGGGAGAGCCTCGGCAGGGGCCGGGGCCTGCCGTTCGCCGGGCTGCGCAGGATGGCCATGTCCAGCGCGAACCCCATGGCGACCGGCGGCAGGGACGCCAGGACCCTGGTCAAGGAGCATCCGCGCGACGCCGCCGCGATGGTCGTCCTCGTGGTGGCCGCGCTGCTGCTGCCGTTCGACCTGCCGCCGGTGGCGATCTTCGAGATCCCCGTGCTGGTGTGGGCGGCCGGGGCGGTGCTCGTGCTGTTCAGCGAGAGCTGGAGCCTGCGCGACAAGCTGCTCGGGATCGGGGCGCCGCTGCTCGGCTACTCGGCGGGCGGCGTGCTCGTCGGTGGCCTGCGGGTGGGGAGCGAGCCGGGGTTACAGGCGTTCTTCGCGCAGTTCTACAGCGTCAGCGGCACCATGTTCATGATCGGTACGGGGCTGGGCGTGGTGTGGCTGGCCTACCGGCTGCTCGACGTCAGCTGACCGGCGCGGGGCTGGGCAGCAGGCCGACCGCCAGGCGCACCCACCCGGCGACGAACTGGTCCTTGTCCGCGTAGCCCGGCAGCTCGCCCACCGTCTCCTGGAACAGCCGGTAGTGCACCACGGAGCCGCCCAGCACCACGGAGATGCCGGCCCAGTCGACCTCGACGTCCTTGTACTCGGGCTGCGCCCTGAACCAGGTGACGATCGCGTCGAACATGGGCTGCAGCAGCCCTTCCCTGACCACGGCGACCAGCTCGGGGAACTGGCTCAGGTCGCGGAAGAACACCCGGGTGAGCTCGGACTCCTCGCGGACCTTGGCCAGCCCGGCGCGGCACAGGTGGGACAGGCGATCTTCCAGCGCCGCCGACGCCTCCATGCTGCTCAGCTCGGCCAGGCTCTCCGCCACCTGGCTCCTGGTGCGGGCGGCGTGCTCGTTGATCGCCGCGGCGAGCACTTCGTACTTGGACTTGAAGTGCCGGTAGAGCCCGCCGGCTCCGGGCGAGAGCCCTGAGGCGGCCTCGATCTCCGCCACGGAGGTGGCGGAGTAGCCCCGCTCCGCGAACAGCCGCAGGGCCTCATCGATGATCCGCGCACGGGTCGATCTGGTCATATCTATCCTGTTACCTCCGCCTTGAGAGTAGTCGCAGTGTGTGGCGGGGACCGCACTTACGGAGCGGCGCGCCGGATCAGGCCCGCCAGCGCCGAGCCGATGATCAGCCAGACGATCGCGGCCAGGCCGTAGTTGACCAGCGCGGTCCAGCGCGGGTCGGCGAGCTGGAACAGGTTGGCCAGGCCCAGCGACAGCCAGCCTGCGAGCGACTCGACGAACTGGTACCAGACGTTGGCCGGGTTGGCCTTGAACACCGTGAAGACCGCGTACAGGATCACGACCAGCGCCGCCATCCGCGAGGCGACCTTGACCAGATAGGCCAGGGCCGACACGGTCCGGGTCCAGACCGTCACGGCCGGGCCGCCGGGCCGGGCGGGTCTGTGGGGGCGCGGCGGGGCGGAGGAGGCGACGAGCCGGTCTCCGGCGTGCGGCGGTTGGGGGGCGTTGGTCACGGCCGGTCCTCTCCGATAAGTAATTCCTTTCTTCCCATTCCCACGGTCCCACAACAAGAGGCCGTTACGGGTCGTTGGACGGCGTTTGGCATCCTGCACATGTGACGACTTCCGTTGGATTCGACCTTGACATGACATTGGCGGACACGCGAGAGGGCATCGCGGCCGTTTACGACGAGCTGTCCGTGCGTTTGGGCGTGCCCATTGACTCGGCCGCGGTGGTGACCCGGCTGGGGCCGCCGCTGGAGGTGGAGCTGGCCAACTGGCTGCCCGCCACGGAGGTCGCCGCGGCCGCCGACCTTTATAGGGAGATATATCCGCAAATAGGGGTGCCGGTGCACACGGCCATGGCAGGCGCGTACGACGCCATCGAGGCCGTACGCGCAGGCGGCGGCCGGGTGATCGTGGTGACCGGCAAGAACCTGCGTGACGCCATCGGCACGGTCAAGGTGCTCGGTCTGGCCGTGGACGAAGTGGTCGGTTCCGTTTTCGGAGCCGCGAAGGGATCGGCACTCGCGCGGTTCGGCGCGGCGGCTTATGTTGGTGACCATGTCGCGGACATCGAGGCGGCGCGCGCGGGCGGCGCCGTGAGCGTGGCGGTCGCGACCGGTCCATACACGGCAGGGGAGCTGCGTGAACACGGAGCCGATGTGGCGCTGGCCAACCTGACCGAATTCGCCACCTGGTTCGCAGGTTGGCGCAAGCATGATGAACTCCGGTAATTGCCCGGGATTTACCCGGTCGCCCTGGCGCGCTCCGGGGCATAACCTACATCCATCCATCTTTTCGACTGTTTGAACGAGGTCCTCCTGTGCCGAGTGGCAAGGTCAAGTGGTACGACGCCGACAAGGGTTTCGGCTTCCTCACCCGCGACGACGGCGGTGAGGTCTTCGTGCATTCCTCCGCGCTTCCCACAGGTGCGGCCCCGCTCAAGCCCGGCCAGAAGGTCGAGTTCGGCGTGGCCGAAGGGCGCCGCGGCCAGCAGGCGCTCTCGGTGCGGATTCTCGAGCAGCCGCCGACGCTGGCCAAGCCCAAGCCCAAGGCCAAGCGGAAGAAGCCGGATGAGATGGTCGTCATCGTCGAGGACCTGATCAAGCTGCTCGACGACGTCTCGACGTCCTACCAGCGGGGCAAGCACCCGGAGGCGGCCCACGCCAAGAAGATCGCGCAGGTGCTCAGGGCCGTCGCCGACGACCTCGACGCCTGAGACCCCGGCGTCAGGTGTTCGGATTGGTGAGGGGTTTGGTCGGGTCGAGCGTGTCGGTCAGCTGGAGCTCCTGACCGCCCGCCTCGGCCCGCTGCCTGCGCAGCTTGTCGTCGGTCGCCCGCACGCGCCGCCGCCTGGCGATCAGCAGCCAGCCGAGCGTGGCCGTCAGCGCGACGGCCAGCGTGACCAGCCCGGCCACGCTGCTCTCCGACAGCGACAGCACCAGCCCGACCAGGCCGCCGAACACCCAGGCGAGCTGGAGCATCGCCTCGACCACGCCGAACGTGGACGAGCGCACCTCCTCGCCGATCTCCCGCTGCACGATCGCGTCGAGCGCGAGCTTGCCCAGCTCCTGGGCGAAGGCCGTGACCAGCGAGATGGCCAGCGCGGTCCACAGGCCGAAGAAGATCGCGGTCGCGATGCTGGTCACGACGGTCACGGCCAGCGTGACCAGCACGATCAGCTGCGGCGAGTGATTACGCGTCCAGTTGGCCACGGCGGCGCCGGCCAGGCCCCCCAGCCCGGCCGCGGCCGCCAGCAGCGCGATCGTCTTGGGGATGTCGAAGAACGGATCCTGCAGCTGCCCGGCCGCGAGCCAGGGCACCGCCTTGTCCTGCACCAGGAACAGCAGGAAGAACAGCAGGAACCCGGAGAAGACGCGCAGCGCCACGTTGGCCCAGACGGCCTCGGCCACCGCGGGGCCCACCTTGAGCAGGGTGCGCCAGCGCGGCGCGGCTCCCTCCTCCTCCAGGTCGGGCGAGTCGATGTGGCGCGGCAGGCGTACGGCGGCGACTCCCAGCAGCAGGAAGGCCACCATCGCGACGCGCAGCACCAGCGCGCTGCCCAGCCAGGCGGTCAGCCCGGCGCCGAGCGGCACCGCGACCCCCGCGGAGACTAACGTGAACAGCGCCACCCGCGCGTTCGCCGACACCAGCGTGATGTCCGCGGGCAGCACGCTCGGCATGATCGCGGCCCGCGACACGTTGTACGCCTTCGACAGCACGAGCACGCCCAGCGCCCCGATGAACAGCGTGGGCAGGTCGCCGGGGCCCACCGCGGCCGCCATCGCGAAGCAGAGCAGCCCCCGCCCGAACAGCGTGCCCGCCATCACGTAGCGCCGCCCCGACCTGAACCGGTCGAGGATCGGCCCCACGAACGGCGCCAGCAGCCCGAACGGCAGCATCGTGATGACCAGGTAGAGGGCCACCGAGCCGCGGGCCTCGCCCACGGGCACGCCGAAGAACACCGTGCTCGCCAGTGCCACCGTGACCAGCGCGTCACTCGCGCTGTTGCCCGCCGACAGCTCGATCAGCCGGCCGAGCCCGGTGCGGCCGGCGCCGTTGGCGTAGGTGAGGCGCCGGGTGGCCTTGCCGACTTTTCGCGCACCTTTTGCCGTGGCCTTGCCCGCCCGTGCAGTGCCGCTGGCCGTGGCCTTGCTCGCGCGCACGGTGGCGCCGGCAGTGGCCCTGCTCGCGCGCACACCGGCGCGTCCCGCGTCGGCGGCCCCGCGTGCCACCCGCCGCGAGATGTCGCGTGCTCGGCCCCAGCCTCCCTCCACGCATACCAGTCTTACCTGATTCATCCGCGATCTCGGTGCGGGATCCCCCGTTGTGGGACTCTCAGGTCCGCCCATGGGTGAGAATGAAGTGTGAGCGAACAGCACCTTTCGGCGGAGGGCCCCCGATGAGCCGCACCAGGGCCCGCGTCTCCGCTCCCGACCAGGCCTGTGTCGCCGCGGTCGATCTGGCGCGCAGCGCGGCCGAGGAGCTCGCGTGGCCGGGCGAGCCCGGCGAGCACCTCGGGTTCGAGGGCGAGGGCGACCGGATCGTCACCCATTACTTCGCCTGTCTCGACCGGGCATACCGCGGCTGGCGCTGGGCCGTCACCGTCACGCGTGCCTCGCGGGCCAAGAAGGTCACGGTCAGCGAGGCCGTCCTGCTGCCCGGCTCGGGCGCGCTGCTCGCGCCCGAGTGGCTGCCGTGGAGCGAGCGACTGCGCCCCGGCGACCTCGGGGTGGGCGACCTGCTGCCGACCTCTGAGGACGACGACAGGCTCGCGCCGGGCTTCACCGAGACCGACGACGACGGCGACCAACAGGCGGTTTTCGAGTACGGCCTGGGCCGGGCACGTGTGCTCTCGGCCATCGGCAAGGACCTGGCGGCCAGACGCTGGCACTCGGGCGAGCACGGGCCGCACACGCCGATCGCACACGCCGCTCCCGCGCAATGCTCCACCTGCGGCTTCTACTGGCCGCTGGCGGGTGGCTTGCGGCAGACGTTCGGGGTCTGCGCCAATGAGTACGCTCCTGACGACGGCAAGGTCGTCGCCGCCGACCACGGCTGCGGCGCCCACTCCGAGGCCGCCGTCCTGCCGCCGACCGTCGAGCAGGCCACGCCGATCCTCGACGACCTGGGCTATGACCTGATGGAGGAGGAGGCGGGCTCGGTCGACGAGTCGGCCTCCGAAGAACTCGGCCATTCCTGACAGAGCAGGCCGCTAACCTACGCGTGGCCGTTACCCCTCTACCAGGATCGTGATCGATGACCGACACCTATGGCACTGACCGGATGCGAGCCGCCGTCCTCTCCGCGTGGACGGCCTCGCCCGCGAGGTTCCGCGAAGACGCCAACGCCGAAGAGGACTTCGCGCTCGGCGGCTACCGGGACCGGCTGATCGTCGAGCTCGCCCAGAACGCCGCCGACGCGGCCTTGCGCGCGGGTGTGCCGGGGGTGCTGCGGCTGACGCTCAGGGGCGACGTGCTGACGGCCGCCAACACCGGCGCCCCGCTCGACGCGACCGGTGTCGAGGGCCTGTCGACGCTGCGCGTCTCCGGCAAACGCGGCGAGGTGGGCGCGGCCGGGCGGTTCGGCGTCGGGTTCGCCGCGGTGGTCTCGGTCTGCGACGAGCCCGCCATCTGCTCGCGCGGCAGCGGCGCGGTCCGCTGGTCGCGTTCGGAGACCACGGCCGCGGTGGCGGAGATCCCCGCGCTCGCGGGCGAGCTGGCCGACCGTTCGGGGCATGTTCCGCTGCTCAGGCTGCCGTTCGACGCGCCGCCGCTCGACGTGCCCGAGGGTTTCGACACCGTCGTACACCTGCCGCTGCGTGACCCGGTCTGCGTGGACGCGGTCCGGGTCATGCTCGCCGAGACCAGCCCTGCGCTGCTGCTCGGCATGCCCGCGCTGGAGGCCATCGAGATCGACCTCGACGGGTCGGTCCGCACCGTGGCCGCCGACGGCTGGCACGTGGTCTCGGAGTCGGGGGAGTTCACGGCCGAGGAGGTGAGCCGGCTCTTCGCCGACCGGCCCACCGAGGAGCGCGCCCGCCCCTACTGGTCGCTGCGCTGGGCGGTGCCGCTCACCGGCACCGGCGAGCCAGGGCCGCTGCCCGCCGCGGTGCCGCCGGTGGTGCACGCGCCGACGCCCAGCGACGAGCCGCTCGACCTGCCCGCGCTGCTGATTGCGTCGTTCCCGATGGCCACCGACCGGCGCCACTTCGCCAAGGGGCCGCTGACCGACTTCCTGGTCGAGCGGGTGGCCGACGCCTACGTCCGCCTGCTCCAGGAGCTGCCGCGCACGCCCAAGCTGCTCGACCTGGTGCCGTCGCTGATGGGCAAGGGCGAGCTGGACGCCAGGATCCGCCGGGCCGTGCTGGCCAGGCTGCCCTCGACGCCGCTGCTGCCGGCGCTGTCCGCGCCCGCGCCCGCCGTGCAGACCCCGTCCTTCGCCGACGCGGAGGTCTACGAGCCCGACGCGCAGTGGCAGGTCGAGCACCCCGCCCGTGAGCCCGGCGACGACGGATGGGTGGTCGCGGGCCAGGAGGCCGCCGTGGTGGCCGCCGGCTCCGCCGAACTGCTCGCGGCGGTCGCCGACTTCGTGCCGGGGCTGCTGCCCGCCGGATGGCCCGCCAGGCATCCGGCGATGGCCGCGCTGGGCGTGCGCAGGGTCGAGCTGGCCGACGTGATCGATCTGCTGTCGGGCGAGGCCGTGGAGGCGCGCGAGCCGTCGTGGTGGCGCTCGCTCTACGAGGTGCTGCCCGCCGACGATCCCGAGTCGCTGGGCGCCCTGCCGGTGCCGCTGACCGACGGCCGGCTGGTGCGCGGGCCGCGCGGCACGCTGATCCTCACCGACGGCGGGGCCGAGCTGGACCTCAGCCCGCTGGGGCTGCGCATCGTGCACCCCGAGGCGGCCCACCCCGCGCTGCTCAGGCTGGGCGCGGCCGAGGCCACGCCGCGCACGATCCTCGAAGACCCGCTGACCAAGGCCGCCGTCGCGCAGTCGCTCGACAGCCCCGACCCGGAGCCGGTGGCACGGGCCGTGCTGTCGCTGGTGGAGGCCTCGGCGCTGGCGCCCGGCGAGGCGCCGTGGCTGGCCGAGCTGGCCCTGCGCGGCACCGACGGCGAGCTCTACCCCGCCGGTGAGCTGATGCTGGCCGACGGGGCGCTGGCGGGGCTCCTGGAGCCCGGCACGCACCTCGGGGTGGCCGCCTCCGAGCTGGAGGAGGAGTACGGCGCGCGGGTGCTCGCCGCGGCCGGGGTGCTCGACGGGTTCGCGACCGTCCACGAGGCGGACGTGCTGCTCGACCAGGACGACTGCGACCACGACCTCGACGGCGAGGACGACTGGCTCGACCACGTGCTCGACCTGCTGCCCGAGCTGGGCGTGCCGCCGATGGTGCCGGAGTTCCTGGCGGTGCGCGACCTGGAGCTGGTGGCCGACTGGCCGGCCGCCCTCGCGCTGCTGAGCCGCCCGCCGCTGCGGGCCGCCCTCCACCCGCTGCGGGTGGCCGGCGTGGAGGTGCCGTCCTACACGGCGTGGTGGCTGGCCAACCACCCGGTGCTCGACGGGCGCAAGCCGCTGGAGCTGCGGCTGCCCGGGGCCGACCCGCTGCTCCAGGGCCTCTACGCGGACGCGCCCGCGGGGCTCGACGAGGCCGCGCTGTCGATGCTCGGGGTGCGCACGACGCTGTCCGAGCTGCTCGCCTCCCACGGAGGCCCCGAGGAGCTTCTTGACCTGATGGCAGACCCGGCCGTCGAGGTGGACCGGGCGCAGCTGCGGGCCCTGTGGATCGCGCTGGCGGGCGTGGATCCGTCCCGGGTGGCCCCGCCGTCCCGGGTCCGCGCGGTCCTGGCGGGCTCCATCGTGGTGGCCGCCGCGGAGGACGCGGTGGTGGTGGAGGCGCCCGACCTGCTGCAGCTCGTGGTGGACCGGCCGCTCGTGCTGGCCCCGTACGACCTGGCGGAGTCGCTGTCCGAGCTGCTCGACCTGCCGCTGGCCGGGGAGCTGACCTCCGGGGAGGTCACCTCGCAGGGCCAGGTGCGCCCGGTGCCCCCGGAGGTGCAGGCGCTGCTGCCGACGGCGCCCACCAGCTACGTGGAGCACGAGAAGCTGCTGGTGGACGGGGTGGAGTGCACGTGGCGCTTCTTCGAGGGCATGGTCCACTGCACGGGCCTCGACGGGCTCGCCCGCGGCCTGGCCTGGGCGACGGGCCAGTGGAACGACCGGCTGGCGGTGGCCGCGCTGCTGCGTGACCCGGAGTCGGTGCCCCTCCTGCTCGCCGAGTCCGACCTGTCCTGACCGGCTCGGTGGGGAGGCGCCCCCGTGGTGCCTCCCCGGAGCGTCAGGCCGCGCAGGCGGTGGACCTGGCGGGCACCTTGCCCTCCAGCACGTACGCGTCCACCGTCCGCATGACGCACGCGTTGCCCGTCAGGTAGGCCCCGTGGCCCTCGCCCTCGTACGTGACCAGGACGCCCGTCTTGAGCTGGTCCGTGAGCCGGGTGGCCCACTGGTAGGGCGTGGCCGGGTCGCCCTTGCCGCCGATGACCACGATGGGCCCGGAGCCGGTCGCGTCGATGCGCTTGGCCGCGTCGTCGCCCGGCACCGGCCAGTGGGCGCAGGGAGCGCCCGAGCCCTCCACCGACAGGACCGGGAAGATCTTCTCCACCCGGTCGTTGACCTTGGCGACGTCGGCGGCGGTGGGCCGCTCGGCGGTGTCGGCGCAGCTGATCGCCTGCAGGCTCGTCATCATCGTCGTGTACGTCCCGTCGGCCCTGCGCCCCGTGTACGCGTCCGCCAGCATGAGCAGCGCCGTGCCGTTGCCCTTGATCGCCGCCGCGGCGGCCTGCTCCAGCACCTGCCAGGTCGCCTTGGCGTAGAGCGGGGTGATGACGCCGAGCTGGCCCAGCCCGTACGTGAGCTCCCGGTCCCCCACCTTGAGCGGCTTGTCCTTGAGCCCGTCGAGCAGGCCCACGACCGCCTTCTCGACGGCGGCGGGGTCGGCGCCCAGCTCGCAGCTCTGCGCCACGCAGTCCTCGGCGAACGCCTGGAACGCGTGGTCGAAGCCCTCCGCCTGCGTCACCGCCCGCTGCTCCCACGTGACCGTGGGGTCGAAGGCGCTGTCCAGGACGAAACGGCCGACGTTCTTGGGGAACTGGGTGGCGTACACGGCGCCGAGGTGCGTGCCGTACGAGAGACCGAAATAGTTGAGCTGCTTGTCGCCGAGCGCGATCCTGAGCAGGTCGAGGTCCTTGGCGGCGTTCACGGTGCCGACGTACGGCAGGAGCTTGCCCGAGTCCTGCCGGCACGCCGCCGCGAACTCCCCGGCCAGCCGGTCGCCGTCGGCCTCGGTCGTCGACGCGAGCAGCTTGGCGATCTGGCCGCCGCACCTGACGCCGGAGCTGCGGTCGACGCCGCGCGGGTCGAAGCTGACCAGGTCATAGCGGGTGCCCAGGCTCCCGAACGCCCTGGCGGCCTGCGCCATCGTGTCCACGCCGGAGGCGCCGGGGCCGCCGAAGTTGAAGACCAGCGAGCCGAGGCGGTCGCCGGTGGCCTTGACGCGGATGAGCGCGAGGCCGATCTTCTCACCGTCCGGTCTGGCGTGGTCGAGCGGGACCTGGAGCTTGCCGCACTCGACGCCGGGGGCAGGGGGCGCCGGATTGCCGTCCGGGCCCATGAGGTCGGTGCAGGTGCTCCACGCGACCGTACCCGGCTCCTGGGCGGGCCGGTCGGCCGTGCCGCAACCGGCGAGCACCATCGCGCTCAGGAGGACTGTCCCTATGGCCTTCTTCATGCTGACAAGCATGCTGAAGCCGGGATAAGCCGAGGTAGTGGGTGAAAACACCACATCCGGATGACTTCAGCGAAGCGCTGGAGATGACGAATGTCAGTTTCGCTGCCGACGGCGTACGAACCACATGCCGAAGAGCCCGAAGCCGATCCCGGTCACGCAGGTCCAGATCCACCAGGTGTTCTCGGGGGCGGGACGGAAGATCAACAGGGCGACCAGCACGACGGCCCAGACCGCGGTGCCGATGGCGACGGCGGCCGTGTCGTTGGTCTTGATCGGCTCCGGATCGGGATGCCACTGCTTCACGTTGTCCAGCCTAGCTTGCAATAGGGTCTCGATCTCATTACCGACTCTTTCCGCAGCTCATCCTGCCTGTCACTGTTCGCGTCGTGAGCGACACTCGTAACGCTATCGACCGTTTCTTCCAAATCTCCCAACGAGGCTCGACCGTCTCCCGTGAGGTGCGGGGCGGCCTGGCCACGTTCTTCACCATGGCCTACATCGTGGTGCTGAACCCCATCATCATTGCCAACGGCACGGACGTGCAGAAGCAGGTCATCGGCGACGGCACGACGCCCAACGTGGCGCTCGTCGCCGCCGGGACGGCTTTCGTGGCGGGCGTGCTGACGATCCTCATGGGCGTCGTCGGCCGGGTGCCCTTCGCGATGGCGGCGGGCCTGGGCCTGAACGCCTTCGTCACCTTCAACATCGCCTCGGTGATGACCTGGGAAGAGGCCATGGGCCTGGTCTTCCTCGAAGGCGTCATCATCGCCATCCTGGTGCTGACCGGGCTTCGGACGGCGGTCTTCCACGCCATCCCGGCCCAGCTCAAGACCGCCATCAGCGTGGGCATCGGCCTGTTCATCGCGTTGATCGGCTTCGTGGACGCCGGCTTCGTGCGGCGCGTGCCCGCCGGGCCGCCTCTGGAGATGGGCATCGGGGGCAGCCTGACCTCGTGGCCGATCTTCGTGTTCGTGGTCGGCCTGCTCGTCACGGCCGTGATGGTGGCGCGCAAGGTCAAGGGCGCCATCCTGATCGGCATCGTCGGCACCACCGTGCTGGCCATCGTCGTGGAGCTGATCACCAAGTCCGGCCAGTTCTCGGCCAAGAACCCCGGCGGCTGGCAGCTGAACGTCCCGACGGTCCCCGACCAGATCTTCGGCTTCCACAACCCGCTCACGCTGTTCACGGAGTTCGACCCGTTCGGCGCGTTCAGCAGGATCTCCGTGCTGCTGGCCGTGCTGTTCGTCTTCACCCTGCTCATCACGGACTTCTTCGACACCATGGGCACCATCGTGGGCGTCGGCCGCCAGGCGGGCCTGGTGCAGGAGGACGGGACGCTGCCGCGTACCAGGGAGATCCTGCTCGTCGACTCGATCGGCGCGGCGGCCGGCGGCGCCGGGTCCGTCTCCTCCAACACCACCTACATCGAGTCGGCCGCAGGAGTCGGCGAGGGCGCCCGCACCGGTCTGGCCAGCGTGGTCACCGGGTTGCTGTTCCTCGTGGCGATCTTCTTCGCGCCGCTCGTCACGGTCGTCCCGTACGAGGCCGCCGCGCCCGCGCTGATCGTGGTCGGCTTCCTGATGATGACCTCGATCCGCGACATCGACTGGGATGACTTCGAGATCGCGATCCCGGCGTTCCTCACCGTCGTGATCATGCCGTTCACGTACTCGATCTCCAACGGCATCGGCGCCGGCTTCATCAGCTACGTGCTGATCAAGGTCGTGCGGGGCAAGGCGCGCGAGATCCACCCGCTGCTGTGGGGGGTCACGGCGCTGTTCGTCCTGTACTTCGCGATCGGCCCGATCCGCGTGCTCTTCGGCGTCTGAGCAGGTCCCTGAAGCCGCCCTGCGCGTGCGGGGCGGCTTCGAGGTACCAAGGAGGTACCAGATATTTGCTTTCGGAAATTTCTCGACATGCCGTATAGTTAGCAAAGGTAATGACACATGCTAACCAAACCCCAGCCCAAGACGGACCTGCGCAGCGACGCAGGCCTGGCTTCAGCCCTGCGCGTCTCAATGGCAAGGCTGACCAGGCGCCTACGACGACAGGCGGCAGCCCACTCGCTGACTCCCACGCAGTTCGCGACGCTCGCCGCGGTGGAACGGCATTCCGGGATAACCCCCGGCGAATTGGCCGAGCTCGAGAAGGTTCAGCCACCCTCGATGACGCGCGTGATCGCCGCCCTCGAGGAGCGCGGCCTGGTCTCGCGCAGCCCGCATCCGACCGACCGGCGACAGGTGACCGTGACGATCACCGAAGCCGCCGAGAAGCTGCTGAAGGAGGAGCGGCGCCGCAAGGAGGCGTGGCTGACGCAGCGGCTGAAGGAGCTCTCGCCGGAGGAGCGGGCGGTGCTGCGGCAGGCGGCGCCGATTCTGGAGAAGCTCAGCAGGATATAGAGCCTGAAGAACCCAAGACCGGGATGTTCCGGTCGCTCAGGATTCCCAACTACCGCATGTTCGCGGCCGGTGGCATCGTCTCCAACGTCGGCACCTGGCTGCAGCGCACCGCCCAGGACTGGCTGGTGCTCGACCTCACCCACGGCAGCGCGGCGGCGCTCGGAACGGCGACCGCGCTGCAGTTCCTGCCGATGCTGATCTTCGGGATGTTCGGCGGCGTGCTCGCCGACCGTTACCCCAAGCGGCCCATCCTCATCGCCGCCCAGTCGCTCATGGCCACCCTGGCGCTGACCATCGGTGTGCTCACCATGACGGGCTCGGCCCAGGTCTGGCACGTGTACGTGATGGCGTTCCTGCTCGGCCTGATCTCCTGCGTCGAGGTGCCCACGCGGCAGGCGTTCGTGGTCGAGATGGTCGGCCGGCGCGACCTGTCCAACGCCATCGCGCTGAACAGCTCCATCTTCAACCTCGCCCGCGTGGTCGGCCCGGCGCTCGCCGGTGTGCTGATCTACGTGCTCGGCGGCACGGGGCCCATCTTCCTGATCAACGCGACGACCTTCGGCGCGGTGATCTCCAGCCTGGTCTTCATGCGCAGGTCCGAGCTGAACCCCGCCGCGCCCGTGCCCAGGGCCAAGGGCCAGCTCCGCGAGGGGCTCCGGTACGTGATCGAGCGCGAAGAGCTGCTCATGCCGGTGCTGCTGATCGGGTTCGTGTCGATGTTCTCGCAGTCGTTCTCGATGTCGATCGCGCTCATGGCGCGCGAGGTGTTCAAGGCCGGGGCGTCCTCGTTCGGGCTGGCCTCCAGCATGTTCGCGGTGGGGGCGCTCGGGGGCGCGCTGCTCGCGGCGCGCCGGGCACGCCTGTCACGCAAGGTGCTGGTGGCCGGGGCGCTCGGGTTCGGGCTCTTCCAGATCGCCACCGGGCTGGCCCCGTTCTACCCCGTCTACCTGCTGCTGCTGATCCCGACCGGGATCGCGCTGATCACCATCAACACGGCCGCCAACGCCAGCGTCCAGATCGCCACGTCCCCGGACATGCGGGGCCGGGTCATGGGGATCTACATGCTGGTGTTCACCGGCGGGGCTCCCGTGGGCGCGCCGCTCATCGGCTGGCTGTCGGAGCTGGGCGGGCCGCGGGCGGGCGTGATCCTGTCTGGCGCGCTGGTGCTGGTCGGCACCGGGCTGGCGATGCTGGTGACGCGCCTGATCACCGCCCGCGTCGCGAAGCCGGCGCTCGCCGTCGCCTGAGCCCCCACCCCTGGGGCCCAGGCGGCAGGTGGGCAAGAGACAATCAGGTGGTATGAGGCTGTTCGCGGCGCTGGTGCCGCCCGACGAGATCCTGGACGAGATCTCGCGCGCCATCGCGCCGCACGTCGGGCAGGTGCCGGGGCTGCGCTGGCCCGACCGTGCCACCTGGCACATCACGCTGGGCTTCTTCGGCGAGGTGCCCGAGCAGGTGCTGCCCGAGCTGGAGGAGCGCCTGGCCCGCGCCGTACACCGCTACAGCGTCCTCGACCTGGCCTTCACCGGCTTCGGCGCCTTCTCCTCCGCCCGCCGGGCCAGGGTCTTCTGGGTGGGCGTCACGGGCGACTCCATGACGAGGCTGGCGGACTCGGTCAAGGCGGGCGCCCGGCGGGCCGGGGCCGTACAGACCGATGAGAAACGGTTCCACCCGCACCTCACGCTGGCCCGCGCCAAGACGGAGACGGACCTGCGCCCGCTGGTCGAGTCGCTGTCCGGGTTCAGCGGCTCGCCGTGGCGGGCGGAGCAGGTCCGTCTCGTCCGCAGTCACACAGGGCCCCAGGTGAGGTACGAGTCACTCGCCGAATGGGCGCTCGCACCCTCCGGGCAGAGCTAGGCTCCAGACCGTGGATCGTCCTCGCATGTGGCTGCTGCCGATTGTGCTCGGCCTGCTCCTGCTCATCGTCGTCGTCGGCGCCCTGGTGAGCTGATTTACCAGGCGTAGTCCTCGGGGGCCGTCTTGTGACCGGGGAAGATCTCGTCGAGACGGGCCAGCGTGGCCTCGTCAAGGTCGATCTCCAGGGTGCGCAGGCTGCCCTCGAGCTGCTCCAGGGTGCGCGGGCCGATGATCGGCGCGACCACCGCCCGCTGCTTGAGCAGCCAGGCCAGGGCCACGTACGCCGGGTCCTCGCCCAGCTCGTCGCAGAGCTTCTCGTACTGCTCGATCTTGTCGCGGTGCTTCTCGAGCTGCTTGACCATGTGCTCGGAGGCCGAGCGGCCCTTGTCGATCTTGCGCAGCACGCCGCCGAGCAGGCCGCCGGCCAGCGGGCTCCACGGGATCACACCGAGCCCGTAGTCCTCGCACGCGGGCAGCACCTCGAGCTCGACCGCGCGGGTGAGCAGGTTGTAGTGGGACTGCTCGCTGATGAGGCCGTGGACGTTACGCCGGGCGGCCGCCTCCTGGGCCTTGGCGATGTGCCAGCCGGCGAAGTTGGACGACCCCACGTAGATGATCTTGCCCTGCTGGCGCAGGACGTCCATCGCCTCCCAGAACTCCTCGTACGGGGTGTCCCGGTCGACGTGGTGCGCCTGGTAGATGTCGATGTAGTCGGTCTGCAGCCGCTTCAGCGAGGCGTCGCAGGCCCTGCGGATGTTGAGGGCGGACAGCTTCTGGTCGTTGGGCCAGTCGCTCATCTTGCCGTTGAGCTTGGTCGCGATGACGGTCTTCTCCCGGCGCCCGCCGCCCTGGGCGAACCACCGGCCGACGATCTGCTCGGTGATGCCCTCGCCCAGCTTCCAGCCGTACACGTTGGCCGTGTCGAAGAAGTTGATCCCCAGCTCCAACGCCCGGTCCATGATCCCGAAGGAGTCTTCCTCCGTGGTCAGGGGGCCGAAGTTCATGGTGCCGAGGCAGAGCGGACTCACCTGGAGGCCACTGCGTCCGAGGTTGACGTAATCCATGACTTCAACCCTAAAGACCTGGAGTGCACTCCAGGCCATACACTAGGTCCATGATCTCCAATGGAGCGCCGGCGGACCTCCGCGCTTCATGATCGCTTTACTCCGCGCCGCCGTGCCGCTGTTCCTGGCGATGGTCGCGGGCATGGTCGGCTCCCTGGTGGTCACCTCGGTGCTCGGCAAGCATGACACAGTGACGCTGGCCGCGTTCGCGGTCGTGACCGCCGTGCTCAACCCCGCCGGCGCCGCGGTGCAGGGCGCGCTGCGCGGGCTCGGGCCGTTCGTGGCCCCGTACCGGGACGACCCGGCGGCGGCCGTGCCGATCGTGCGGGACGCGCGCTGGCTCAGCCTGGCCACCGGCCTGGTCGGCGCGCTCGCCGTGATCTGCGTGCCGCTGATCGCGAGCGCCACCGGCGTGCCCGGCGAGGTGGTGCGCGAGATGGGCCTGCTGCCGTACTTTCTCGCGGTGTCCCTGCTGGTCTTCGCCTCCACCGGAGGTTCGAGCACCATCCTGATCGCGCTCGGGCACACCCGCGGCGTGCTCTGGCCGACCCTGGTCTCCGGCGTGGTGCTGGGCGGGCTCACCGTCGTGCTGGTACCGCCGCTCGGGCTCACCGGCGTGGGCCTGGCCTGGCTGATCTCGGGCACGGCGGCGGCGCTCGTGGCGACCTACGGCGTGCGGCGCGCGCTCGGGCGGCCCGTCGGGCAGGCCCGGCCGAGGACCGGCGAGATCGTCGCCCTGGCGAAGGTCAGCATCCCGCTGGCCGGGACCGTGCTCATCAAGTTCGGCGTGCTCGGGGTCGTCACCTTCGCGGCCGGCACCACCAGCACGCGCGACACCGCCGCCCACGCGGTGCTGACCACCCTCACCGGCTTCATCATGATGGCCTCGCTCTCCGTCGCCCAGGCCGCGATGCCGGACGTGGCCCGCGCCCCCGACCCGGCGGGTGCGCGCCGGGCCAACCGCACCGCGGCCCTGCTCGCCGTCATGGGGACGCTCACCGGGGCGGGCCTGCTGCTCGGGCTCGGGGAGCAGTCGCTGAGGCTGTTCAGCGACGACGCGGCGGTGCGGGAGCGCGTGCTGGGGCTGCTGCCGCTGATGTTGCTGGCGTCGCTGCTGGACGCGGCCCAGGCGGTGCAGGGCTTCGGCCTCACCGCGCTCAAACGCTCCGCCGCCAGCCTGTCCTACTTCGCGATCGGGTACGGGCTGCTGGTCGTGGCCGCCGTACCCGTGGCCAGGACCTGGGGGATCACCGGCCTGTGGGTGGCCATGGCGGTGGCCAACGGGCTCCTGGTCGTGCTCCAGGGCACCGGTTTCCACCGCCACAGCGCCAACGTCGGGCGGGTCCTCGTCGGCTAGAAACCCGGGAGGGTGAGGTCGCCCGCCCAGGCTTTGTACGTGTACTCGGCGAGCTTGCGGATCCGGCCGGTGTTGACGTCGATCGCGTACGTGACCTCGCCCAGCGTGGGCACGCTGTCCTTGTCCTTGTCCTTGCTCCTCCAGTAGCTGTCCCTCGCCATGTCGCTGACCACCACTTCCGTGGGGCTCTGCCAACCGCCGATGCGCGGGCTTCGAACGTCCTTCGGGACGTCGGTGAACTTGGCCCTGGACAGGATCTTGCCGGTGGTGACGTCGAGTGTGACGACCGTGTCGACGGGGCGGGTCACGAGATGGTCCTTGATCTCCTCACCGTCGAGGTAGGCCAGAGTGCGCCCGTCCGCAGACAGCTCGCTGAGCTGGTCCGCGGACTTGCCCAACGGCGTCACCTTCCCGCCGTCGAACAGACCCAGTCGGTCCTTGTCGTCGCTGACCACGATCGGGCTCCCGCCGTTACCGATCCGCCGCACGTGCCACCCCTCGGGGATCTCGGTCACCTGGCCCGTCTCCATGTCCACCACAGAGCTCGACCCGCCCAGCAGGCCGAGGAAACGCCCGTCGGGGGAGAGCACCAGCACCATCCCGCTCTTCACCATCGTCTCCCGCGTGACGGTCTGCGGGGTGAGCCAGATCCGGCCGTCGGCCAGGTCCCGGACCGCGAACCGCTGGTCCTTCTCGCTGTAGTACGCCACCCGCTTCCCGTCCGAGGAGATCTCCAGGGGGCCGCCGGTGTTCATGTAGTTGTCGGCAGACTGCTCGGTGTACACGCTGAGCGCCTCAGGCATCCGGAAGCTCCCGCCGGTGCTGGTCACCAGCCGCCACTGGGCGCATTCCTTGCCGAAGGTTTTGGTGTTCTTCCGGGGGTCCCATTGCCTGCCGCAGAAGTCGTAGTACGCGTACGCGGCCGGGTCCACGCCGGAGGAGGGGAGCACGTTCGCGATCTCGCCGCTCATCGTGGCGCCGCCCGGGGTGGTGATCAGGACGGTGGCCGTGAGCGCGGCCGCGACCAGCGACGCCAGCGCCGAGCCGAACGTCGCCGCCTTCCACCTGCGAGCCCCCCGCACCGCGCGCTCGGCCAGGTCGACCTCGGGCGCCTGGGCGGCGATCAGCTGGAGCTCGTCACGGAACCGGGTCATCGGTAGACCTCCTCGGGATCGACGTCGTGAAGCAGTTCGGCCAGCTCGGGGGCGAGGGCGCGTAAGCGGCCGAGCGCGTGGCTGGTCTGGCTCTTGACCGTGCCGGGCGAGCAGCCGAGCAGGTCGGCGGTCTCGTCGACGCTGCGGTCCTCGTAGTACCGCAGCACCAGCACGGCCCGCTGCCGTGGCGTCAGGCGCAGGAGCGCCCGCTGCAGCGCCATGCGGTGCAGGCTCTCGTCCTCGGGTCCGGCCCCGTGCCCGATCTCCGGCGGGTGCGCGGTGAGCGTCTCCTTGGCACGCCTGCGCCGCCGCCAGGAGATGTGCTCGTTGACGAGCGCCCTGCGGACGTACGCCTCCGGATTGCCGTCTTTCATCAGCTTGCGCCAGTGCCTGGCCGTCCGCATCAGAACGGTCTGCAGCAGGTCCTCGGCCTGCGGGGCGTTACCGGTGAGCAGGTACGCGGTACGCATCAGCGCGTGCTGGCGTCCGCGGACGAACTCCCTGAAGCCCTCATATGGGTCCATGCCTCTCCTTCCACCCGCTATCAACGCGGACACGAGCGGCGGCGTTGGAGGTCGGTCTTGGGCGGCGACTCGTGGGGCATGATGTCGGAGTGGGGGATGGAGTGATGCGGGCGCTGGCCGCCGCGGGGGCTGTGGCGATGGCCACCAGTGTGCTGTTCACCGTTCCCGCCCGTGCGGCGGTGGCGGACGAGGGGATGGAGAAGCTTTTCACCTTCAAGGACCCCAAGATCACGGAGTCCAGCGGCCTGGCCGTCTCGCCGACGCACGCGGACACCTACTACACGCACAATGACAGCTCCGCCAGCCCCACCTTCTACGCCGTGGACGGCAAGGGGCGGACGCGGGCCACCTTCCAGGTGAAGGGCGCCCAGGCGAGAGACTGGGAGGCCATGGCCGCGACCAAGGACCCGGCCACGGGGCAGGCCACGCTGTGGTTCGCGGACATCGGCGACAACCTCAACGGGGCCTGGCCGGACGTCTCCATCTACCGCGTGGTGGAGCCCCAGACCATCAAGGACGCCACCCTGCCCGCGACCCGCTACCGCTTCCGCTACGCCGACGGCGGCCGCAACGCGGAAGGCATCATGATCAACCCCAAGACGGGGCGGCTCTACGTGGTGTCCAAGGAGTTCTCGGGGTCCGTCTACGCCGCGCCGAAGAAGCTCCGTACCGACAGGACGAACGTCCTGCGCAAGGTGGCCACCGCGCCTCTCATGGCCACGGACGCCGCCTACGCCCCCGACGGCTCCTCGTACGTCATCCGCACGTACTTCTCGGCCACCCTCTACCGCCCGTCGGGCGAGATGATCACCAGGGTGTCGATGCCGGAGCTGAAGCAGGCGGAGTCGATCACGTACACGGCGGACGGCAAGTACCTGCTCACGGGCACGGAGGGGCCCCGAAGCCCGGTCTACCGCGTCACGATCCCCGGCGCCGCCCAACCCGCCACCGCCGCCACCACCCCCAGCCCGACCGCGGCCGCGCGGCAGGCCCCCGCGAAGGACGCGGGCACGACCTCCCAGGCGGCCGTCGACGCGGGCGCGACCGGCTTAACGGCCAAGGACATCCTGATCTGGATCGCCGCCGCCGCGACCGCCCTGGGCACCATCACCTTCATCGCCCGCCGCACCCGCTGACCCCACCCCATCCGGCCCCCGTCCGCCGCTCGGAATGATCGATCGTGAAACGCGATCGTTCCGATGAAAAACATGCGTTGGACTCATAGATGCTCCATCGCCCAGGCTGTCCGCATGACGGCGATGAGACCTCGAACGGACGGCCGCCTGTCGCGCGGGCTGCTCCTGCTCATGTCAGTGGCGACCGGGTTGGCGGTTGCCGGCAACTACTTCGCGCAGCCGCTGCTCGACCTGATCGGCCGGGAGCTGGGCGTCGGGCCGTCGCAGGCGGCGCTGGTGGTGACGGCCGCGCAGGGCGGGTACGCGCTGGGGCTGATCCTGCTGGTGCCGCTCGGCGATCTGGTGGAGCGGCGGCGGCTGGCGGTGGCGCTCTACGCGGCGACCGCGGTGTTCCTGCTGGTGTCGGCCACCGCCCCCAACGGCACGGTGCTCCTGGCCGGCACCGCCCTGACCGCGCTGACCTCGGTGGGAGCGCAGGTCGTGGTGCCGTTCGCGGCGACGCTGGCGGACCCGGCCGAGCGCGGCCGGGTGGTCGGCACCGTGATGACCGGGCTGATGCTCGGGCTGTTGCTGGCGCGCACCGCGTCCGGAGCCCTGTCGGAGGTGGGCGGGTGGCGGACGGTCTACTGGGTGAACGCGGCCCTGATGGCGCTGATGGCCGTGCTGCTGCGTACGTTCCTGCCCCGGCTCGGCGGGGACGGCGGCCGCCTGACCTACCTCGGCCTGCTGCGCTCGACGGTGGCGATGTTCCGGCACGAGCCGCTGCTGCGGTGGCGGGCGGGGATCGGCGCGTTGAGCCTCGCCTCGTTCAGTGTGCTGTGGACGGCGCTGACCTTCCTGCTGTCGGGGTCGCCGTACGACTGGCCTGAGTCGGCCATTGGCCTGTTCGGGCTGGTCGGCGTCGTGGGCGCGCTGACCGCCACGGTGGCGGGGCGGCTGGCCGACCGCGGATACGTACAGGTCGTGACCGGTGCCGGGACGGTGCTGCTGGTGGCGTCCTGGCTGGCGCTCGCGGCGGGGGCGCGGTCCCTGATCTGGCTGGTCGCCGGCGTGGTCGTGCTGGACCTGGCGCATCAGGCGGTGCTCAACAGCAGCCAGAACGTCCTGTTCGCGCTGCGGCCCGAGGCCCGCAACCGGATCAACTCGGCCTTCCTCACCGTCTTCTTCGCCGGGGGAGCGGTGGGGTCCGCGCTGGCGTCCGTGGTCTGGGTGCACGGGGGCTGGACCGGCGTGTTCGTCCTGGGCGCCGCCCTTTCGGCCGGGACCGCCGTGCTCTGGGCCCTGGAACGCATCACCGTCAAGCGGTCGGCGGGCGAATCCCCGAAGACCGTGCTCCGTACCCCCGCCACTGCCAAAGGAGAATGAGCGTGTCTCGCACCGTACTGATCACCGGGGCCACCGGAACCGTGTCCACCGCGCTGATCGACGCGCTGAAAGGAGCCGAGGTCGGCCTCCGCGCGCTCGTCCGCGACGAGTCCGGCGCGGGCCGCCTGTCCGAGCAGGGGGCCGAGGTGTTCGTGGGTGACCTCGACGACGCCCGGTCGCTGCCGCCCGCCTTCGAGGGCGTGCAGGACGTGTGGCTGCTCACCCCGAACGGCCCGCGCGCCCCGGAGCACAGCATGAACGCCGGGTGGGCCGCCCGCCAGGCGGGGGTGGAGCGCGTCGTCCGCCTGTCCGTCGTCGGCGCGGCGCACGACGCGCCGAACCGCAGCGGCAGGCTGCACGCGCTGTCCGACCAGGAGCTCGAACAGTGGGGCATGCGCTGGACGATCCTGCGCCCGCACTGGTTCATGCAGAACCTGCTGAACGAGGCGGGCGACATCGCCGCCACCGGCACGTTCTCGCTGAACCTGGCCTCGGCGCGGATCGGCATGATCGACGTACGCGACATCGCCGGGTGCGCCGCCCGCGTGCTCCTCGACGACCCCGACCGTCACCACGGCAAGACGTACACGCTCACCGGCCCGCGCTCGCTGACGTTCGACGAGGTCGCCGAGCAATTGAGGCTGGCTCTCGGCAGGCCGGTCACGTACCTGCCGGTCGGCGACGACGCCAAGCGCAAGACGCTGCTCGGCTACGGCGTCCCGACCTGGATCGTCGACATGCTGGAGGAGTACGCGCAGGCGTACGCCTCCGGCTGGGGCGACTTCACCACCGACACGGTCGCCGCCCTTCTCGGCCGCCCTCCGCGCGACATCGCCGACTTCGCCCGCGACCACGCCGCGGCGTTCACCTCGACCGGAGGCGGCAAGTGACGCGATCGATCAGGGCCCTCGGCGCGATCCTCGCCGCGCTCGCGCTGGCCGTCACCATGGGCGGCTCCGCCGGAGCGGCCGCGGACCGGCGGGCCGGTGATCTTCCGGCCTCGATCTCGCTGCCCGACGGTTTCCGGCCCGAGGGCATCGCCACCGGCGCCGGCCCCTTCGCCTTCATCAGCTCCATGGCCGACGGCTCCATCTACCGCGCCGACCTGCGCACCGGGCGCGGCGCGATCATCAGCCGCGGACCCGGCACGCCGTCGCTCGGCATGAAGCTCGACTCGCGGGGCCGGCTGTTCGTGGCGGGCGGCACGGGTGGTGACGCGCGGGTCGTCGACTCCCGCACCGGCCGGGTGCTGGCCTCCTACCGGCTGGTCACCGGCCCGGCGTTCGTCAACGACGTCATCCTCACCCGGAACGCCGCGTGGTTCACCGACTCCACCAACCCGGTGCTCTACAAGCTGCCGCTGCGCGGCGGACGGCTGCCCGCCACCGCGGTGCGGATCCCGCTCACCGGGGACCTGGAGTACGGCGACGGCTTCAACGCCAACGGCATCACGCCCACTCCGGACGGCCGGGGCCTGATCGTCGTGCAGTCGAACACCGGCGGGCTGTTCCGCGTCGACCCGTCCGGCGCGACCCGCCGGGTGGACCTGCACGGCGAGTCGCTGCGGGAGGGCGACGGCCTGTTGCTGCGCGGCCGGACGTTGTACGCGGTGCAGAACCGGCTCAACGCCGTGGCCGTCCTGCGCCTGAACGAGACGGGGACCGAGGGCCGCGTCGTGCGGCGGGTGAGCGATCCCAGGTTCGACGTGCCGGCGACCGTGGCCGCCTTCGGGTCCCGGTTGTACCTCCCCAACGCCCGCTTCGACACGACGCCGACCCCGGACACGTCGTACGACGCCGTCGCCATCCCCCGGCCCTGACCTGCGTCAGGACGGCGAGGGACCCGCCCGCCGCCCCTGCCCGCGCATGGTCGCGGTGAAGAACTCTCCGCGCAGGGCCTGCCCGACCACCTCGATCGAGCGGGCCAGCCGGACCAGGCGCGGGCCCTCGTGCCGGTAGACGTCGAGCACGGCCTCGATCGCGTGCGGCGGGAGGTGCCCCTTCAGGTCGACGGCGGCCTTCCGGTAGCCGGTCCTGGCCGCCTCCACGGCGGCGTCGACGTGATAGCGCGCCATGCTGACCAGCGCGATCGGATGGCGCCGGAGGACCTCGTGCTGCCGGTAGTCCGGCGGGAGCGCGTCCAGGAGCCAGGTCGTGGCGGACAACTCCCAGTCGGGGACGCTGGGTGGCCGGACCTCGGGTGGCCACTCCGGCGGAAGATACATGCCGCCATCGTACTCATGTTCGACTGAATGTCCTGGAAAGGCCCGCTGTGCTCACCGGCTCAAGTGCTGGATCGCCCGGATATAGCGGGGACGGCCGGTTAGCCGGAAAATCGTCGTGTGACGGAGAAGATCGGAGTCGTGGGGGCGGGCATAGTCGGCCTGGCCGTGGCGCGCGAGCTGGCCAAGGCCAGGGGCGCCGAGGTGACCGTGCTGGACAAGGAGCCGCACGTCGGCGCCCACCAGACCGGCCACAACAGCGGCGTCGTCCACGCGGGCATCTACTACCCGCCGGGCTCGCTCAAGGCCCGGCTGTGCCGCGAGGGTGTGGCGCTGCTCAAGGAGTACTGCGCCGCCAACGCGCTGCCGTACGACGAGGTCGGCAAGCTGGTCGTCGCGAGCACCCGTGCCGAGCGGCCGCTGCTGAGCGCGCTGGCCGAGCGGGCGCGCGCCAACGGCGTGCCGGGCATCGCCGAGCTCGACGGGCTGGCGCTGCGCGAGATCGAGCCGCACGCGGTCGGCGTCGGCGCGATCCACTCGCCGCACACCGCGATCTGCGACTTCCCCGCGGTCGCGCGGCGGCTCGCGCTCGACGTGGAGGAGATGGGCGGGTCCGTACGGCTCTCGCATCCGGTCAGGGCGATCAGGGAGCGGTCCGGGGGCGTGGATGTGCTCGCGGCCAAGCGGAAGTTCACCTTCGACCGGCTGGTGGTGTGCGGCGGCCTGGGCACCGACACGGTGGCCGGGATGGCGGGACATCCGGGGGATGTGCGGATCGTCCCGTTCCGAGGGGAGTTCTACGCGCTCCAGGGCGCGGCCAAGGACCTCGTCCGCGGGCTGATCTATCCGGTGCCGGATCCGCGCTACCCGTTCCTGGGGGTGCATCTGACGCGCCAGATCGACGGCGGGGTGCTGGTGGGGCCGAACGCGGTGCTCGCCCTGGCCTACGAAGGCTACACCTGGCGAAATATCCGAAATTTCGGTCCAATTCTTGGCTGGCCGGGGACGCTGCGCATGGCCAGGAGCCACTGGCGCACGGGGATCAAGGAGGTCTACGGGTCCCTCGTCAAAGGCGCGTTCGTCCGGGGCGCCCGCCGCTACGTCCCCGAGCTCACCGCCGCCGACCTCGTACGGGCCCCCGGCGGCGTACGCGCCCAGGCCGTCGCCAGGGACGGCCGCCTGGTCGACGACTTCGTGGTGGACGTGCACGGCAACATCGTCCTGGTGCGCAACGCGCCCTCGCCCGCCGCCACCTCCAGCCTGGCGATTGCCCGGCACATTGCCGGAATTGTCCCAGCACTCGTCCGATGAGGGCATCCTTGGATGTGATGGAATCACGCCTGCTGATCGTCGAGGACGATCCCAACATCCTCGAGCTCCTGGCCGCGAGTCTGAGGTTCGCGGGTTTCGACGTGACCACCGCGAAGAGCGGCCACGACGCCGTCGCCGCCGTGCAACGGCACCGGCCCGACCTCGTCGTGCTCGACGTCATGCTGCCCGACCTGGACGGATTCGAGATCGTCCGGCGGCTGCGCGGCGGCGGGCTGCACACGCCCGTGGTGTTCCTGACCGCCCGTGACGAGACCGAGGACAAGATCCGCGGGCTCACGATCGGCGGCGACGACTATGTGACCAAGCCGTTCAGCCTGGAGGAGGTGGTCGCCAGGATCCACGCGGTCCTGCGCCGTACGAACGGCGACCTCCCGGCCGCCCCGCCGCGGCTGACGTTCGCCGACATCGAGCTGGACGAGGAGAGCCACGAGGTGTGGCGCGGGGGCAACGCGGTGGCGCTGTCGCCGACCGAGTTCAAGCTGCTGCGCTACTTCATGACGAACGCCGGCCGCGTCCTGTCCAAGCCGCAGATCCTCGACCACGTGTGGGACTACGACTTCCGGGGCGAGGTGGGCATCGTCGAGTCGTACGTGTCCGTGCTCCGCCGGAAGATCGACAACCGCAGCCCCCGGCTCATCCACACCCTGCGCGGTGTCGGATATGTCCTACGCCTGCCACCGAGTCCCTGATGCGCGGCCTGCCGCTCCGGATCAAGCTCATCGCGTCGATGCTGGCCCTGCTGGGGTTCGGCATGACCTTCATCGGCCTGGTGAGCGTCTCGGTGCTGCACGGCTACCTCATCGACCGGGTGGACAGCCAGCTCGGCCTGCTCAACGCCCGCATGCACAAGAAGGTCGTGAGCGACTGGCGCAAGGACAGGGAGACCTCCGAGCGGCCGATCATCATCGAGTCCGACGCGATCGTCCTGGTCAAGGAGCCGGGCGGCGATTTCCTGCCGATGCTCACCGACCGCGACGTGGACCTGAAGCCCAAGCCGGTGCTGTCGCCCTCGCCGGGCACGGAGGCGTACACGGCGCCGGCGATCAAGGGCGACGGCGAGTGGCGGGTGCTGGAGCGCGTGGTCCAGCGGCAGACGCTCGTGGTCGCGGTGGACCTGGAGGAGGTCGACGCGATCACCAGGCGGCTCGTGCTCATCGAGCTGCTGGGCGGCGGCGGCATACTGCTCCTCCTGACCGTCGCGGGCATCACGATCGTGCGGCGGAGCATGCGCCCACTCGGCCAGATCGAGCGCACGGCCGAGGCCATCGCCGGCGGTGAGCTGGGCCGCCGGGTGCCGGACGCCGACCCGCGTACCGAGGTCGGGAGCCTGGCCAACTCGCTGAACGGGATGCTCGCCCAGATCGAGGCCGCCTTCGCGGCGCGGTCGGCGTCGGAGGCGGCGGCCCGCCGCTCCGAGGACCGCATGCGCCAGTTCGTCGGCGACGCCTCCCACGAGCTGCGCACCCCACTGACCTCCATCCGCGGCTTCGCCGAGTACGCCAGGCAGAACCCCGGCGCCGACCCCGCCGAGCTGATGCAGCGCGTGGAGAAGGCCGCGGGCCGGATGAGCCTGCTGGTGGACGACCTGCTTTTACTGGCCAGGGTGGACCAGCAGCGGCCGCTGAAGATGCGCCCGGTGGACATGCTGGCGCTGGCCGCGGACGCCGTGCAGGACGCCAGGATCCTCGCGCCCGACCGGATCATCAAGCTGGACGTGGTCGGCGGCGCGGCCCTGATCGTCTCGGGCGACGAGGTACGCCTGCGCCAGGTCATCAGCAACCTCGTCACCAACGCGATCATCCACACCGAGCCCGGCTCGCCGATCATCGTGCGCATCGGGGCGGGCTCGGAGACGCTGTTCCTCGAGGTCGTCGACAACGGCCCCGGACTGGCGCCCGAGCAGGTCGAGCACGTCTTCGAACGCTTCTACCGCGCCGACTCCGCAAGATCGCGCCGCCGTTCCGGCGAGGACCGCGGCAGCGGGCTCGGCCTGGCCATCGTGCGGGCGCTCGTCCAGGCCCACGGCGGCACGGTCACGCTGGACAGCTCGCCGGAGGCCGGCTCCACCTTCCGGGTCGAACTCCCACTCGCCTTGGAGTGAGCCTTCAGCTAACCCTCAGGTCGCTGGGTCACTCTAAGTAGGTGACGAAACCCGAGGCGCTGATCATGGTGGTGGACGACGAGCCCAGCATCAGGGACCTCCTGTCCGCCAGCCTGCGCTTCTCCGGGTTCGAGGTGCTGACCGCCGCCGACGGGCAGGAAGCCGTGGAGGTGGCCGACCGGGCCTCGCCCGACCTGGTGGTGCTCGACGTGATGCTGCCGGACCTCGACGGGTTCGAGGTGGCCAAGCGGATCGACGCCCCCGTGCTGTTCCTGACCGCGCGCGGCGACACCGAGGACAAGATCGCGGGCCTGCGGGTGGGCGACGACTACGTGACCAAGCCGTTCAGCCTGGAAGAGGTGCAGGCCAGGATCCGGGCGGTGCTGCGGCGCACGCGCGGGGAGGGCGCGCCGGCGAGCAAGCTCAAGGTGGCCGACCTGGAGCTGGACGAGGACGCCCGCGAGGTGTGGCGGGCCGGCCGGCAGGTGCGGCTGTCGCCGACGGAGTTCAAGCTGCTGCACTACTTCATGGTCAACGCGGGGCGGGTCCTGTCGAAGGCCCAGATCCTCGACCACGTCTGGAACTACGACTTCGGCGGCGACGCCGGCGTCGTCGAGTCGTACGTGTCCTACCTCAGGCGCAAGGTGGACGACGTCGAGCCGCGCCTCATCCACACCCTCCGCAGCGTCGGCTACGTGCTGCGGGAGCCGCCCGGCTAGGCGCGACACCTCACCACCTGCGGTGGACCGCCGGACGCGGCTCACCGTAGCGTGGGTCGTATGGAGCCGCTGGCCGCGCCGGAGACTAGCGTGGGCCGTATGGACCTGCTGGCCGCGTTGGAGGCGCTGCGCCGGCCGCTGGATCGCGAGCTGTTCCCGCTGGCGGTCGGTGAGGCGGCGCGAGACCGGCGTGCGCTGCGCGAGCTGGCCGGGCAGCTCGACGACTACCTGCTGCCCCGGCTGCGCGCGCTCGACGCGCCGCTGCTGGCCGTCGTCGGCGGGTCCACGGGGGCGGGCAAGTCCACGCTGGTCAACTCGCTGGTCGGGGCCGACGTCAGCGAGCCGGGGGTGCTGCGGCCCACCACGCTCGTTCCCACGCTCGTGGTCAGCCCGGCCGACCAGACCTGGTTCATGGGCCAGAACGTGCTGCCCGGCCTGTCCCGCGCCACCGGCACCGGTCCGGGAGCGCTGCGGGTGGTCACCTCCGACGCGCTGGGCGCCGGCCTCGCGCTGCTCGACGCGCCCGACATCGACTCCGTGGTGGTCGCGAACCGGGAGCTCGCCGCCCAGCTGCTGGCCGCCGCCGACCTGTGGCTGTTCGTCACGACGGCCGCCCGTTACGCGGACGAGGTGCCGTGGAGCTTCCTGCGCTCCGCCCGCGAACGCAGCACCGCCCTGGCCCTCGTACTCGACCGGGTGCCCCCGGACGCGGTCGAGCCCGTCTCTCGCGACCTGACCCGCCTCCTGGCCGAGAACGGCCTCGACGGCACGCTGCTGTTCACCGTTCCCGAGGCGGCGCTGCCCTCGGAGAAGGCCAGGCTGCCGGAGGAGACCGTGCGGCCCATCACCTCCTGGCTCACGGGGCTGGCCACCGACGCGGCGGAGCGATCCCGCGTCGTACGCCAGACGCTGTCCGGGGCGCTCGACAGCCTGGCCACCCGGGTGCCCGCGCTGGCCGTGGCCGTCGAACGCCAGCAGGCCGCCTTCGACACCCTGCGCTCCGTCGTGGCGGGCGCCTACGCGGGCGGCATCGCCGACTTCGACGCGGGCATGCGTGACGGGTCGCTGCTGCGGGGCGAGGTGCTGGCCCGCTGGCAGGACTTCATCGGCACCGGCGACCTCATGCGCTCCCTGGAGAGCCGGGTCGGGTGGTTGCGCGACAGGATCGTCGGCTTCTTCACCGGGCAGATGCCGGAGGGCCAGCTCAGGGACGCCCTGGAGAGCGGGGTGGGGGCGCTCATCAGGGGCGCCGCCGACGGGTCCGCCGAACGCGCCCTGGAAGGCTGGTCGGCCGCGCCCGGCGGGTCCGGCCTGCTGGAGCGGCTCGGGCCGATGGAGTCCGCCCGCCTCGGCCGCGCCGCCCCCGACGTGGGCAAGCGCGCGGAGGCGACGGTCCGGGGGTGGCAGGAGTTCGTCCTGGACCTCGTACGCGAGGAAGGGCGCGAACGGCGGACGGCCGCCCGCGTGGCCTCGTTCGGGGTGAACGGGGCGGGGCTGCTGCTCATGCTGGGCGTGTTCGCCTCCACAGGAGGGCTGACCGGGATCGAGGTGGGGATCGCGGGCGGCACGAGCCTGCTGTCGCAGAAGCTGCTGGAGGCCGTCTTCGGCGACCAGGCCGTGCGGACGCTGACCGTGCGGGCGCGGGACGACCTGCGGGATCGGGTGCGGCTGCT
This sequence comes from Nonomuraea sp. NPDC004186, assembly GCF_053603495.1. Lineage (NCBI taxonomy): Bacteria > Bacillati > Actinomycetota > Actinomycetes > Streptosporangiales > Streptosporangiaceae > Nonomuraea > Nonomuraea sp. NPDC004186. The sequence continues at coordinate 41,405 of NZ_JBSGFQ010000003.1, forward strand.
GCTGGAGGAGGAGTCGTACCGGTTCACGGCCCAGCTGGAGGCGATGGAGCCGCCCCGGGGGACGGCGAACGCGCTGCGCGGCGCGGCCGAGCGCATCCATGCCCACCGCGCGGAGCTCCCGGCGACGGCGGCGGGCGGACAGGACGCGACCGCAGGTGGAGAAGGCGCGACCGTGGGCGGACAGGACGCGACCGCAGGTGGAGAAAGCGCGACCGGGGACGGACAGGACGCGGGGGACACGCCGTGAAGCTGCTGCGCCGCAAGGAGGGCCCGTCCCTCGACTCCCGCCTGGCCGCCCTGCTGGAGGCCGCCGAGCTGGCCGAGGGGCGGCTGCCGGAGGAGGCGGTGTCCGGCGCGCGGACGGTCGCCGAACGGGCCGGCGTGCGCCGTACCCTCTCGATCGACCACACCGTGGCCGCGCTGGCGGGCGCGACGGGCAGCGGCAAGTCGTCGCTCTACAACGCACTCGCCGGCACGGACCTGGCGGCGGTGGGCGTCGTACGGCCCACCACCTCGGCCGCCCAGGCGGCGCTGTGGGACGGGGAGGGCTCGGGCCCGCTGCTGGACTGGCTGGACATCCCCCAGCGCCACCCCGCCGCCTCCGTCTCCGACCTGTCCGGACTCGTCCTCCTCGACCTGCCCGACCACGACTCCATCCAGGTGTCCCACCGCCTGGAGGTGGACCGGCTGGTGGAGCTGGTGGACCTCCTGGTCTGGGTGGTGGATCCGCAGAAGTACGCCGACGCCGCCCTCCACGACCGCTACCTGCGCCGGCTGGCCGCCCACCAAGGCGTCATGCTGGTGGTGCTCAACCAGGTCGACCGCCTGCCGGACAGCGCCGTGGACCGCTGTCTCCGAGACCTGCGCCGCCTCCTGGACGAGGACGGCCTGGCAGGCGTGCCGGTCCTGGCCGTCTCCGCCCGCACCGGCGCCGGCCTCGCGGAGCTCCGCGCGCTCCTGAACGACCGCGTCGCGGAACGCAAGTCCTGGTCCACCCGCCTGGCGGCCGACATCGCCACCGCCGCCGCCCGCCTCGGCGCGCCGGAGGAGGCCCCGGCGGGTCAGGCGATGGACCGGGCGCTCACGGCCGCGCTCTGCGAGGCGGCCGGGGTGCCGCTGGTCGTGGAGGCGGTGGCCAAGGGGCACCGGCACCGCGCCGTCGTCGCCACCGGCTGGCCCGTCACCCGCTGGATCCGCAAGCTCAGGCCCGACCCGCTCCGCAGGCTCCGCATCGGCACCATGGCCCCAGTGGGCGGGCCGGTGGGCGGGCCGGTGGGCGAGCTGCCCGCGGGCGGGTCTTCGGGGAAGTCGGCCGGGTCTTCGGGGCAGGGGCCTGGGGCCGAGGTCGTCGGCCGTACGTCCGTCCCGGCGGCCTCGGCCGTACAGAGGGCCAGGGTCGAGACGGCGATCAGGGACGTCGGCGAGGCGGCTGCGGCGGACCTGCCCGGCCCGTGGGCGGCGGCGGTGCGGCAGGCGGCGCGGTCCCGCTCCCAGGAGTTGACCGACGCGGTGGACCGGGTGGTGGCCACGACGTCCGCCGGCGCGACGCGGCGGCCCAGGTGGTGGCGGGCCGTGAACGTCCTGCAGTGGGTGGTGTTCGCGGCCATGGCGGCCGGTGCCCTGTGGCTGGGCGGGCTGTTCGGGATGGACTATCTGCGCCTGCCCCAGCCGCCGCTCCCGACCGTGGGCGTGGTGCCGTGGCCGACGGTGCTGCTGGTGGGCGGGGCGCTGGCGGGTGTGCTGATCGCGCTGCTGTCCCGGCTGGCCGCCTGGGCGGGTGGCAGGCGACGGGCCCGGCGTACGGCCAGAGCCCTGCGCACGGCCGTGGGCCGGGTCGGCGACGATCTCGTGCTGGCCCCCGTGCGGGGGGAGCTCGACCGGTACGCCCGCTTCACCGAGGCACTCACCCGAGCCCGCGCCTGACCCACCCGGCTCACCCGGAACGCGCGATGCCGTCGCGCCGGGAGCAGTACGGCTCACCCCGTGCGGTCGTGCCGGGAGCAGTACGGCTCACCCCGTGCGGTCGTGCCGGGAGCAGCGCAGCTCAGCGCGTGCCGTCGCGCCGGAGGAGGACGGTCGCCAGGGTCGCGCCCGCCAGCGCGAGGCCGGAGGCCGCCAGGAAGGGCGCCGAGGCCCCTAATCGTTCCCCGGTCACCCCGGCCACCCCCGACCCCAGCGCACCCCCCACGCCGATGGCCGTGGAGACCCACCCGAACGCCTCCGCCTGCGCCCCCGGCGCGAACTCGTCCACCAGCAGCGACGACGTCGTCAGCGCCGGATTGAGCGCCAGCCCCCCGCAGAACAGCACCATCCAGAACACCGGCCACGACTCCACCAGCGCCAGCGGCGCCAGCACCGCCCCGAGCGCCAGCATCAGCGCCACCAGCCGCACCCCGACCCGGGACCGCCAGGATCGGGCGCCGTAGGCGGCGGCCCCCGCGATGCCGCCCACGGACAGCGCCGCCACCAGCACCCCGGTGGCCGCGGGCGCGTGGCGGGCGGTGGCCAGCGCGGGCACGCCCACCTGCAGCGCCCCCAGCGTCCCGCCGAGCAGCAGCACCACGGCCAGCAGCACCGCCATCCGCCGGTCCGCGAACACCCGCCCGCGCTCCCGCTCGGGCCCGCGAGCCCCCGACCGCAGCGCCCGGGCGAAGACCAGCGTCGCGGCCCCCGCGGCGACGGCCACCAGAGCCAGCCCCAGCGAGGTCGTGGTCAGGGCGATCACCACCCCGAACGCCAGCGGCCCCACCAGCATGGCCAGCTCCTGCACCAGGTAGACCAGGCTGTAGGCGGCGGTACGCCCCTCGTCCGGCACGCGGCGCCCCCATTCGAGCCGCATGCTCACGGAGACCGGCGGCAGCCCTGCCCCGGCCACCCAGGCCAGCGCCACCACGACCCACCAGAGCCGGTCCCCGGCGGCCACGACCAGCGCGACGAGCGCGGCCACGTGCACCAGTGCGGTGACGGCCAGCACCGGCCTGGACCCGCGCCGGTCCATGAGCCGCCCCTGGACCGGCCGCCCCATGCCCACCCCCATGGCGAACGCCGCCGCGGTCACCCCCGCCAGCGTCAGCGAGCCGCTCGCGCCCTGCACCACCAGCACGGTCCCGATGGGCGCCACCTGCTGCGTGAGCTGCGCCAGGAACCCCAGCACGGCCTGCGCGGGCACGCCGGGCAGGCCGAGCAGGGTTCGATGACGCGGGCCTCCCATGCGCCGCACGCTATCCCGAAGATCAGGACGCCGCGCAGCCCTCTGCCTTGTTTCGGGCTCGGGTGGCCCCATGCGGTGGTCCTTCCAATTGGCGAACACACCTGAGGAGATGTCCTGATAAATCGGGGTTGTTTCACCCCGCGTCGAGAGAGCGGCCGATCGTGCGCAGCGCCGACAGGAGCGGGCGCAGGAGGGGATGGGCATCGGAGCCGCGGCGTACGGCGGCGAAGACGCGGCGCTCGGGCCCCGGGGTCCGGCGGACCGCCACCCCCGTCAGCGCCATGTCGCGCAGGGCCAGCCGCGGCACCAGGGCCACCCCCGCCCCGGCCCCGACCAGGGCGACGACGGCCCGGAAGTCGTCGGAGCAGTGGGCGAGGTTGGGTGTGAAACCCGCCTGCTGGCAGGCGAACGTGATCACGTCGTGCACCGGATTGCCCGGGTAGGGGCCGATCCAGGTCTCGGAGGCGAGCGAGGTCAGGGTCGCCTCCGAGGCCAAGGGGTGGTCGTGGGGGAGCACCAGGTCGAACGGCTCGGCGTAGAGGGGCAGCCGGGACAGGCGCCGGTCGGCCGCGTCGGGGGCGCCCCGGTACTCGACCGTGATGGCCAGGTCGGCCTCGCCGTCCAGCAGCATGGCCAGGCTGTGGTCGCCCTCGGCGTCCAGCACGCGTACGTGCAGCCCGGGGGAGGTGGCGCGCAGGGCGGCGATGGCGGGGGAGAGCACGGCGCCGATCGCGGTGGCGAAGCAGGCCACGGTGACCTCGCCGGCCTCGCCCGTGGCGTACGCGGCCACCTCGGCCTTGGCACGTTCGAGCTGGGAGAGCACCTCGTTGGCGTGGCCCAGCATGATCTTGCCGACGGCGGTGAGGTGGACGCCGCGGCCGTCACGGGTGAACAGCCGGTGGCCCACCTCGTGCTCCAGCGCGACGAGCTGCTGGGACACCGCGGAGGGGGTGAGGTGCAGCGCGGCCGCCGCGGCGGTCACCGTGCCGTGGTCGGCCACCGCCCGCAGCGTGCGCAACCGCCGCGTGTCTATCACCCGTGCTCCTTGGCCTCACTCCGTGAGGCGCGCCCGATCGCTGGGATCCGTCGCAGCGAGAATACTCACCCGCCGGTCATGACCACGCACGACCGGGTCAGGACGACCGGGCGCGGGCGGCCGGCCAGGGCGGCGGGCCGGGACGGCAGGGGCGGGATGGCCGGGGCTCTGCGGCGCTCAGGGCCCCGGCGGTCGGCCGCCCTTCCGGGCGGGGTGTCAGCCGCGGGCCTGGATGAACGCCTGGACCGCGCGGTCGACGTCCTCCGCGGAGTGGGCGGCGGAGAGCTGGACGCGGATCCTGGCCTGGCCGTGCGGCACGACCGGGTACGAGAAGCCGATGACGTAGATGCCGAGGTCGAGCAGGCGTTCGGCCATCGCCGCGGCCTCGGAGGCATCGCCGATCATCACGGGCACGATCGGGTGGTCGCCGGGCAGGATGTCGAACCCGGCCTCGGCCATCTCCCCCCGGAAGCGCGCCGTGTTGGAGCGGAGCTGCTCGCGGGCCTCGTTCGAGGTCTCCAGCAGGTCGAGGATGCGCAGCGACGCCGAGGCGATGACGGGGGCGAGCGAGTTGGAGAACAGGTACGGGCGCGAGCGCTGGCGCAGCAGCTCGCAGATCTCCTTGCGGGCCGAGACGTAGCCGCCGCTGGCGCCGCCGAGCGCCTTGCCCAGGGTGCCGGTGATGATGTCGATCCGGTCGGTGACGCCGTGCAGCTCCGGCGTGCCGCGGCCGGTCGGCCCGACGAAGCCGACGGCGTGGGAGTCGTCGACCATCACCATGGCGTCGTACCGCTCGGCCAGGTCGCAGATCTCACGCAACGGCGCGAGATATCCGTCCATGGAGAACACGCCGTCGGTCACGATCAGCCGCCGCCGCGCCTCCGACGCCTCCTTGAGCCGGGCCTCCAGCTCGGCCATGTCGCGGTTGGCGTAGCGGAAGCGCTGGGCCTTGGAGAGCCTGATGCCGTCGATGATGCTGGCGTGGTTGAGCGCGTCGGAGATCACCGCGTCCTGGGCGTCGAGCAGGGTCTCGAACACGCCGCCGTTCGCGTCGAAGCACGAGCTGTAGAGGACGGTGTCCTCCATGCCGAGGAAGTCCGACAGGCGTGCTTCGAGCTCCTTGTGCACCTCCTGGGTGCCGCAGATGAACCGTACGGACGCCATGCCGAACCCCCACCGGTCCAGCGCCTCCTTGGCCGCCTCGATCACGGTGGGGTTGTCGGCCAGGCCGAGGTAGTTGTTGGCGCAGAAGTTCAGGACCTCGCGCCCGGCGACGCTCACCGACGAGCTCTGCGGGGAGCCGATCACGCGCTCGGGCTTGAGCAGCCCGGCCTCGGTGATCTCGTCGAGCGTCGTACGCAGCTGCTCGCGCACGTTCGTGAACATCAAGCGCTCCAATCCAGGATGACCTTGCCCGTCCGGCCGCTGGCAGCAGTGTCGAAGGCGGCGTCGAAGTCTTGGTACGGGAACCGGTCGGTGATGACGGGGGTGAGGTCGAGGCCCTTCTCCAGCAGGACCGACATGTTGTACCAGGTCTCGAACATCTCCCGCCCGTACACCCCCTTGATCGTGATCATGGAGGTCACGACGGTCGCCCAGTCGACGGCGAACTCCTCGGCGGGCAGCCCGAGCATGGCGATCTTCCCCCCGTGGGTCATGTTCGCGATCATGTCGCGCATGGCCTGCGGGTTGCCGGACATCTCCAGCCCCACGTCGAAGCCCTCGCGCATGTGGAGCTGGCGCATGCCCTCGGTGATCGAGGTCCTGGAGACGTTGAGGGCGAGGGAGACGCCGAGCTTGCCGGCCAGGGCGAGCCGCTCGTCGCTGACGTCGGTGATCATCACGTTGCGCGCGCCGACGTGCGTGGCCACGGCCGCGGCCATCAGCCCGATGGGGCCCGCCCCGGTGATCAGCACGTCCTCGCCGACCAGGGGGAAGGACAGCGCGGTGTGTACGGCGTTCCCGAACGGGTCGAAGATGGCCGCCACGTCGGGGTGGACGGGGGCCCGGTGCACCCAGACGTTGGAGGCGGGCAGCGTGACGTATTCGGCGAAGGCGCCGTCCCTGTTGACGCCGAGGCCCACCGTGTTGCGGCACAGGTGCCTGCGGCCCGCCATGCAGTTGCGGCACTTGCCGCACACGAGGTGGCCCTCGCCGCTGACGAGGTCGCCGACGGCGACATCCTCGACGCCCGGCGCCACCTCGACCACGTGGCCGGAGAACTCGTGCCCGACGATCAGCGGGAGCTTCAGGGTATGCCGCGCCCAGTCATCAAATTTCCGGATATGCAGGTCGGTGCCGCAGATGCCGGTCCGCAGGACCCGGATCTTCACCTCGCCGGGACCCACCTCGGGCTCGGGCACGTCCACAAGCCAGAGGCCGGCCTCGGCCTTCTCTTTGACCAGCGCTTTCATGGCTCCATTCCCCCCAGTCCGAACCTAACGCACTGTGCCCTCTCCCCTCCCGGGATGTCCATCGAGGCTTTCTTAAGTGCCCCCACAGCTCCGCTTCACGCCCCAGCAAAGGCGTGGCGCGCGGACTCGCCGACCCTACGTATTGCTCAGAGCTGCATGATTCAAGCTGTTTATCTGCACAAATGAGTACTAGCCTGGCGTCTGCTGCGGCTGATTCGGGAAGGGACATCAGTGGAAGACCTGCGTATCGGAGTCATCGGCCTCGGGCTGCGGACGAGCCTCTCCCTGCACGCGCACCGGCCGGGCAAGGGTGCGGTCGTGACCGCGCTGTGCGACTCCGACCCGGCGGTGCTCAAGAGCCAGGCGGGGCGGTTCGAGGCGGAGTTCCTGACCGGGGACTACCGCGAGCTGCTCGACCGGCCCGACCTCGACGCGATCATCGTCAACACCCCCGACGACACCCACGAGCGCATCGCCATCGACTGCCTCCAGGCCGGCAAGGCCGTCTACCTGGAGAAGCCGATGGCGATCACCGTCGAGGGCTGCGACAACGTCCTGCGCGCCGCCCGCGACACCGGCACCCGCCTGTACGTGGGCCACAACATGCGGCACATGGGCGTGGTCCGGCTCATGCGCGACATCATCCGCAAGGGCGACATCGGCGAGCCGAAGACCGTCTGGGTGCGCCACTTCGTCTCCTACGGCGGCGACTACTACTTCAAGGACTGGCACGCCGACCGCACCCGCACCACGGGCCTGCTGCTGCAGAAGGCGGCCCACGACCTGGACGTCATCCACTGGCTCGCCGGCGGCTACACGACCAGGGTGAACGCGTTCGGCGACCTCATGGTCTACGGCGACCTGCCGCGCCGCGAGCCCGGCACGCCGCGGCCCGACGGGTGGCTGGAGGAGTACGAGTGGCCGCCGACCTCGCGCACCGGCCTGCACCACGTCGTGGACGTCGAGGACGTGTCGGTGATGAACATGCGGCTCGACAACGGCGTCATCGCCGCCTACCAGCAGTGCCACTTCACGCCCGACTACGTGCGCAACTACACGGTCATCGGCACGGAGGGCCGCCTGGAGAACTTCGGCGACGAGCCCGGGGACACGGTCAAGGTCTGGAACCGGGGCCCCACGGCCTACCGGGACGACTGCGACATCGCGTACAAGGTGCCTCCGGCGGAGGGCTCGCACGGGGGAGCGGACGCGCAGATCGTGGCGGAGTTCTGCCGGTTCGTCCGGGACGGCGGCGCGACGGACACCTCGCCGGTGGCGGCCAGGATGAGCGTGGCGGCGGGCTACATGGCCACGATGTCGCTGCGCAACGGGGGAATGCCGTACGACGTGCCGCCCCTTGACGCGGAGCTGGCCGCGTACTTCGACAACGGCCAGAGCTGATCCCGCGGGAACCCGGCGCGTCGCGCGGACAGTAGACAGATGTGGATATGTCGATGCGTGCCCGCATACGCGACGGGGACCAGGCGGCGTTCGGCGAGCTCTTCGACGACTGCGCGAAATCCGTCTACAACCACGCCTTCCGCCTGACCGCCAACTGGTCCACGGCCGAGGACGTGATGGCGCTGACGTTCCTCGAAGCCTGGCGGTTACGGGGCCGGATCGACCCCGAGGGCGGCTCGCTGCGCCCCTGGCTGCTCGGCATCGCCACCAACGTGGCCCGCAACGTGCGCCGGGCCGCCCGCAGGCACGACGACGCGCTGGCCAGGCTGCCCAGGGGCGAGCAGGTGCCCGACTTCGCCGACGAGGTCGTGGGCCGCATCGACGACGCCGGGCGGCTGGCGGCGGTGCGGCAGGCGTACGGGCGGCTGCGCCGCCAGGAGCAGGACGTGTTCGCGCTGTGCGTCTGGGCCGGGCTCGACTATGCCCAGGCGGCCGAGGCGCTCGGCATCCCCGTCGGCACCGTGCGCTCCCGGCTGTCGCGGGCCAGGAAGAAACTCGCGACCGCCGGGGAACCGCCGCCGGCGACCCGACAGGTAGTAGGTGAACCCGGCCCCGACAAGGAGGAGATCCGATGAACTGGCCGACCGAACGCGATCTTCCCGAGGGCCGTCACCGACTGCTCAAGGAGTTCGTGATGACCGAGATCGACCACAGGCCCGCCCGCAGGCGACTCCCGCGCCCGGCCCTCCTGGCCCCCGTCGCGGGGCTGGCGGCCGCCGCCGCGGTGGCGGTCCCGCTGCTGCTCGGCGGCGGCCCGGCGTACGCCGTGACCAAGGGGCCCGACGGCTTCATCCGCATCACCATCAACGAGGCCAAGGACCCGAAGAGGCTCCAGGAGGACCTGCGGGTCATGGGGGCGAACGTGGTGGTGGACTACATCCCCCAGGGCAAGAAGTGCAGCCCGCAGCCGCGCAGCAGCCACTTCCTCAGCAAGGAGGAGGCGCCGCTGTCGGTGTTCCCGGCCCCGAAGGGCTGGGAACCGACCGAGGACATGGAGCCGGGTTTCGTCATCGACCCGAAGGTCATCGGGCCCGGACAGACGGGGGTGCTGGAGTTCAGCGTCGGGGAGGTCGGGGGCGGCGTCGTGGCGGGCATCTGGGCCGCCGTCGGTGAGGGCCCCATCGCGGACTGCGAGCTGGTGGACACCACGGACGCCCCCCTCTCGCACTGACCCGTCCCCGGGTCAGCGGGCCTTGACCGAGGCGTCCTCCGGGGGGAGCTCCCGGGGGGAGGCGCGGAGCCAGCGGGAGCCGTACGGGTCCAGCGGGAGCCGTACGGAGCCCTCGGCCGAGACCTCCAGCGTGCCGTCCACCAGGAGGTCCGTGAGCTGGTGGCCCCCGAGCCCCTCCAGGGTCAGCTCCACGTCCCTGACCGTGTCGCAGAGGTTGTGCGCGACCACCACCGTGGCCCCGTCGGCGTCGCAGCGGTGCGCGAGGACCGCCCGGTCGCCGGTCTCCAGCACCGTGTAGTCGCCCCACGCCAGTTCGGGGCACTCCCGGTAGCGCTCGATGAGCAGCTGGAACCAGCGCAGCAGCGAGTCCACGTCCCGCTTCTGGTCGGCCACGTTGACGCGGTCGGGGGCGAAGGAGCCGTCCGGGATCTCGCGTACCGGGTCGACCTGGGTGAAGCCGCCGTCCGCGGACCACTGCATCGGGACGCGGACCGCCATGCGGCCCTCCGCGTCGAGGTTCTCGCCCATGCCGATCTCCTCGCCGTAGAAGATCACCGGCGTGCCCGGCAGCGAGAACAGCAGGCTGTAGGCCATCTTCATGCGCCGCAGGTCCCCGCCGAGCATCGTCGGCAGCCGGCGGCGCAGGCCGCGGCCGAAGATCTGCATGTCCTCGCGCGGGCCGAACGCCTCGAAGACCTCCTGCCGCTCCTCGTCCGTGAGCTTGTCTAAAGTGAGCTCGTCGTGGTTGCGCAGGAACACGGCCCACTGGCAGTCCTTCGGCGGCTCGGGGCGCTCGCGCAGGGCGTCGGCGAGGGGTGTGGCGTCGTGGCGCGCCAGCGACAGCCAGGCGTTCTGCATGCCGATGAAGTCGAAGCACATGGTGAGCTGGTCGCCCAGACCCTCTCCGAAGAACCGGGTCAGGTCCTTGTACGGGACGTTGACCTCGCCCAGCAGGATCGACCCGCCCTTGCGCCGCGTCATGAACGCCCGCAGGTCCGCCAGGAACTCGTGCGGGTTCGCCAGCTTCGGATCGACGTTCTCGATGAGGAACGGCACCGCGTCGACCCTGAACCCGGACAGCCCGAGCTCCATCCAGAAGCCGAGGATGCGCGCGATCTCGTCCCTGACCTCGGGGTTGCCGACGTTCAGATCCGGCTGGTGCCGGTAGAAGCTGTGCAGGTAGTACTGTCCGGACCCCTCGTCGTACTGCCAGACGCTGTTCTCCTTGTCGGGGAAGACGATCTGCGAGGGGTCGTCGGGCTCCGGGGAGTCGGACCAGACGTACCAGTCGCGCATGGGGGAGTCCCGGCTCGACCGGGCCTCCACGAACCAGGGGTGCCGGTCGGAGGTGTGGTTGACGACGAGGTCCGCGATCACCCGCAGCCCCCTGTCGTTGGCGGTCCGCATGAACTCCACGAAGTCGCCCAGCGTGCCCAGCCGCGGATCGATGCGGTAGAAGTCGGTGATGTCGTATCCGTCGTCCCGGTTGGGGGTGGGGAAGAACGGCATGAGCCAGAGACACGTCACGCCGAGCCCCGCGAGGTAGTCGACCTGCTGCGTCAGCCCGCGGAAGTCGCCCACGCCGTCGTCGTTCCCGTCCTTGAACGTCTCCACGTCGAGGCAGTAGATGACGGCGTTCTTCCACCAGACGTCGGAGGTGTACGTCAGTCGCATGGGTGGCCGCTACCCGCCACGCGCGCGCTCAGACCGCCGTGTCCGCAGGAGGTTCAGGTACGGGTGCTCGCCTGGACGGCCTGCCTGGCCCGCAGCGCGATCTCCAGCTCGAAGCGGATGTCCGGATCGGCGAGCTGGTCGCCGAACAGCTCCTCGAGCTGCCGCAGCCGGTAGCGCACGGTCTGCGGGTGCACGTGCAGCGTGGCGGCCACCTCGCCCGCGCCCCGGCCGTGCCGCAGCCAGGCCAGCAGCGTCTCCGCGAGCCGGTCCTGCTGGGCGGGCCGCAGGTCGGCCAGGGGCGCCAGCCGCGCTTCCGCCAGCGTGCCGACCAGCTCCTCGTCCTTGAACACCACCAGCGTCGCCATGTGGTCCGCGCACCGCAGCGGCCCCCTGGGCAGGATGCCGCGCCGCGACAGCTCCAGGGCCTCTCCGGCCCAGCGCAGCGAGGTCGCGGCGGCCGAGAGGGGCACGGCGGGGCCGATCGCGGCCTGGCGTCCGCGCAACGCCTGGTCGAGCAGCTGGGCCTGGCCGGGACCGGTGGGGTCGGGCGCGAGCAGGCAGGGCACGGGCCTGTCCAGCCCGGTGAGCACGTCGGGCGGCAGCGCGGGCGCGCGGTAGGCGCCGTGCCGGTCGTCGAACGCCACGCAGGCGACCGTCCTGGGCTGCCGCCACCCGGCGGCCTTGGCCAGCTCGGCGATGGCCTCCGCGCTGGCGGGCGGGCGGCTGAGCAGCAGGTCGAGCAGGCGGCCGCGGCGGCGTTCGGTCTCGCCCGCGGCGTGCGCCCGGGCCTCCTCGAAGCCCTCGGCCGCCGCGTCGGCGAGCCGGTCGAGGTAGACGAAGATGGCCTCGCCCAGGTCGTACAGGGTCTGCGGGGACAGGCGCAGCGGCTCGGCCAGCTCGGTCAGCCGCCGCCAGCAGACCCGGGCGCCGAGCCGCATCGCGGTCTGCAGCGGCTCGAGGTTGCGGCCCTCGGCCGCCTCGCCCCTGCCGATCATGCGGAACGGCTCGGGGTCCCAGGGGGCGCCCGGGTTCTCGACGCGGTCGAGGAAGCCCTCGATGGCCTGCTCGGCCGCCATCCTGACGACCTTGATGTAGAGCTCGTCCGATGGCCTGGCGTACTCGGGGATCCGGGTCTGGATCTCCTCGATCACCTCTGCCGAGACCCTGCCGATGCCCGCCCTGAGCGCCTGCACGGGGATTTCACTCGTGATGACCATCGTCCCTCCCGTCGCCATTGTGACCCAGGCAACAGGAGAATGTGTAGCAAGAGCTTGTTTTTGTCACTTCTGGAGGAAAGCGGCGAACTCCTCCAGGTCGATCAGGCCGTCGCCGTCCTTGTCGAGCTTCAGCACGCCTTCCTGGGCGGCCTCCAGGGTCACCGGCTGGCCGAGCACCTCCATCAGCTTCACGAGCTCGACGGCGGAGATGCGGCCGTCCTTGTCGGCGTCGATGAGGTCGAAGGTGATGGCGTAGTCGCTCATGGGGGTCACCCTTCCACGTGAATGGATGTCGCGTCAGACCTTAGTGGCGACCCGCCGTAGCGCGTCGACGAATGCCATGACTTGTGGGCTCACATCCCCTTCTCGCCAGGCGATGGCGAGCTGCCCGGGAGCCAGCCCGGTCACCGGGCGGTAGGCCAGCCCGGGCCGGTTGTAGAGCGCGGCGTTCCCCTCGGCGACCAGCACCACCCCGAGCCCGCTGGTCACGGCCTCGAACACCTCCTCCGGCGTGTTCGCGGTGAACCCGACGACCGGCTCGTCGTCGCGGGCGTCCCGCGCGAGCCAGAAGTCCCGCAGCGGCCCGGCCTCCGGCGGCAGGGCGATGAACGGCTCGTCGCGCAGCGCCTCGAACGGGATCTCCGCCAGCTCCGCGAGCGGATGGCCGTCCGGCATGGCCACCCCTCTGCCCTCGGTGGCCAGCACGTACGTCCGCAGCCCCGGCGGCACCGGCAGCCAGATGAACGCCACGTCGGAGGACCCGTCGGCCAGCCCGCCGCTGGGGTCGTCCCAGCCCACCAGCCTGAGCGACACCTCCCATCCCGGCATCGCCGTACGGAACCCCCGCAGCGCCTCCTGTTGCAGCCCCCTGCCCACAGCTGTCTGCATCCCGATCACCAGCGTCCCGGCGGGCGCGGCGGCCCGCGCGGACTCGACCCCGCTCGTCCACCGTTCGAGCAGGTCGCGGACGATCGGCAGGAGCGCCTCGCCCTGCCTGGTGAGCACCACGCCGCTGTGCACCCGCTCGAACAGCCGGAACCCGAGCTGCCGCTCCAGCACCCTGAGTTGCTTGGACAGCGCCGGTTGGGACACGAAGAGCCGCTCCGAGGCCCGCGTCACGTTCAGCTCCTCGGCCACGGCCATGAAGTAGCGCAGCTCACGCAGGTGCACGTCCATAACCAATGGTTATACCAAGGGGTCTTGGACGCGGCAGAGGCGCGCGCAGCAGGATCGAAGCCATGAAGACACGTACTCTTGGCGGCTTGCGGGTTCCCGCCATCGGCTTCGGCGCCATGGTCCTGTCGCCGGGCGTCTACGGGGACGTCGACGACGCCCGCGCCGAGGTGGCGCTCAAGGCCGCGCTCGACGGGGGCGCGACCCACGTGGACACCAGCGACGCGTACGGCGTGGACGGCCACAACGAGCGCCTCGTGGGCCGGGCGATCAGGGGCCGCAGGGACGAGGTGGTGGTCGCGACCAAGTTCGGGCTCGCGATCCCCGAGGGTGAGCCGGGCAGGTCGCACCCGGTCGGTTACGCGTTCAACGAGCTACGGGTGAACGCCGACCCCCGCCTGATCCGGCGCTACGCGGAGCGCAGCCTGCGCAACCTCGACACCGACGTGATCGACCTCTACTACTCGCACTATCCCGACCCCGGCGTGCCGATCGAGGACATGACCGGCGCGCTGGCGGAGCTGGTGCGGGACGGGCTGGTCAAGCACATCGGCCTGTCCAACGTGACGGCCGCCCAGCTCAGGGCCGCGCACGCGGTCCACCCCGTGACGGCCGTGCAGAACGAGTGGTCGATGTGGCGCCCCCTGGATCCCGGCCTGCTGGCCGCCGCGCGGGAGCTCGGCGTGGGGATCGTGGCGTGGAGCCCGCTCGGCACCGGCTTCCTGACGGGCACCGTGGAGGCGCTCGCCGAGGGCGACTTCCGGCACAACGCGCCCCGCTTCTCGGCGGAGAACCTGGCGGGCAACAACGACCGCTACGCCCCGATCAGGGCCCTGGCGGCGCAGCTCGGCATCACGCCCGCCCAGCTCGCCCTGGCCTGGCTGCTGCACCAGGACGAGCACGTGGTGACCATCCCCGGCAGCCGCACTCCCGCCCACATCGAGGAGAACCTGGCGGCGGCCGACCTCACCCTCCACGCCGACACGCTGGCCAGGGTCGACGAGGCCCTCGCCAAGTTCGAGGTGACAGGCGGGACGCTCCTGTGAACGCGACCGGCCAGGGCGCGTATCGCGCTCCTGGCCGGTCTCGTACGTCTTCGGTATGTCTCAGGCGGCGTGCAGGTAGACCTGGCCGAAGACCTCCGACAGGTTCTTCAGGTCGGTGGCCACGTCGACCTCGGGGTTGGCCGGGTCGTAGATGGTCGCCAGGCGGGGGCGGACCGCGTCGAGCTTCTTGAGCTGGTCCCAGGTGACGTTGGCGGCCCACTTCTCGCCGTACACCCGGCTGACCTGGCCCTGGTCGTTCTGCCAGCGGGTCCACAGGGTGACCGTCTCGGCGGCGTCGTCCTGGAGCGGGGAGGCGATGCGCTCGGTGATCGCCTTGGTGGCCTGCTCCTCGTTGAGGTTGGAGGTGCCGGCGGTGGCGAAGGAGGCGTCCTCGCTGGCGATCTGCGCGTAGGCGTCCCAGGCGCGGGCGCGGACCTGGATCCACTGGTTGCGCTGGGCCTCGGTGGCGTCGATCTTCCAGGTGGCGTACTCGGTGCCCAGGTGGCCGTCGTCCAGGGAGAGCTGGTCGATCAGGCCCTTGGAGAGCCAGGCGCCGATGCGGTCGGGGTCGAGCAGCGGGTACTTCTTGGTCATCTCGGTCTTGCAGGCGTCGTTCGCGCCGCAGCCGAACAGCGGCACCACCGTGTGCGCCGACAGCTTCTTGCCCGGCACCGCGGTACGCAGCGCGACCGTGGCCTCATTCACGAACTTGTCCAGCTCGTCCGCCGTCGCGAACGTCTTGTTGTAGCCGAGCTGCGAGGTGAACCGGATGCCGATCACCCCGGGTTGCGTGGCGACCAGCGCGGCGATCTTCTTGACGCCCTCGGCCAGCTTGCCGGCCTTGTAGTCGTCGGCCAGCTCGGTCTCGATCCACAGGCGCATGGTCGTCTGGACGGCGGCCTGCGCGGCCTTGCCGGCCGGGGTCTCCTGCGCGGACTCCTTCTCGGCGGCGCTGATGCCGGTGGGGTCGACGTAGCCGCACTGGTCGCTGTTCTGGCACTCAGGCGTGCCGCCGTCCTCGGCGCCGGGGACGTCCGGGGAGTCGACGTCGTGCATCTCGCCGTCGCCCTCGGAGTCGGTCGGGCAGGAGTTGCCCTCTTCGGTGCAGTCCACCAGGATCGAGTTCGAGGGACCGGCTTCCTGCATGTGCTCGCCGTCGTTGTCCAGCCAGAACTTCGCGATGTCCGCGGCCTCCTCGGGGGTGGCCAGCCACCGGCAGACGACGTACGCCGGGGTGTCGGCCGACATCAGGTCGTTGCAGCCTCGGGGGTCGTCCTCCGACCACGCCGGGACGCCGACACCCAGGAGCGAGAGGGCTAATCCGATGACGAAGATCTGCCGCAGCCGCTTTCGCATGGCACCTTTACTTCCAGGGGATGATCGTGGGCATATCGCACACTATCCGGACGATCAATAACGTTCAATGAGATCTATGGCTTCTTCACGCACTATTCGACGCGAAGTAGCCGCGCTTGTTACGAGAACTCAGTCGTCCACCTCGACCCACGTCCAGCCGGCGCCGCCGGGGTCGGCGCGTACCGCCCGGGTGCGCCCCGCCGCCACCTTCACCCATCCCGGCTGCGGAGGCTCGGCGGGCACCGGCACCGGATCGGTGTCCGCGCCGAAGACGGCCGGCCGTCCCTTGACGGTGATCGCGGGCCGCCCGCCCGTCAACGGGCGCCGATCGCCCTGGGGAGCGGGCGGGAGTGAGGGCCTCTCGCGGGGCGGCTCGACTTCGTGAACGCTCGCGGACGCGGCGGGGGATCGGGCGCGCAGCGGCCACCAGTTCGCCGGGCCCAGCAGCCGCAGGGCGGCGGGCACCAGCAGCAGCCGCACCAGCACGGCGTCCACCGCCACCGCCACGCACAGACCCACCCCGAGCAGCCTCACCACCGCGATCCCGGCCGTCGCGAACGCCCCGCCGGCCGCCACCGTCAGCAGCGCCGCACCGATGATCACCTCCCGCGGCTCCGCCACCGCGGAGTTCCCCGTACGCGCCTCCGAGACCAGGAACACCTGGTGGACGACCGACAGCCCGAACGCCACGACCCCGATCAGCAGCGCGACGGAGACGTCCAGGGGGCCGGCGAAACCCAGGAAGCCGCTCCGGAACACCCACCCGATCACCCCGAACGACGCAGCGGCGGACAGCAGGCTCGCGATCACCGCCGGAACGGGCAGCACCAGCGACCCGAAGGCGAGCGACAGCACCGCCGCCATCGCCGAGCACACCACCACCGCCAGCCACGGCAGCGTGCCGGAGAGCCCGGCCAGGAGGTCCAGCCGCGCCGCGACGGGCCCGCCGACCACGACCTGCCGGACGTCCGGCCCCTGGGCCGCGGACCTGATCGCGGCGACCAGGTCCCCGGCCTGCGCCGACAGGGGATCGAGGTCGTGGCGGACGGCCAGCCGCACCGCGCGGTTCGGCCGCGAGAGGCCCGCCGTCTCGACCCCGGTGACGTGCGGCAGCCGCTCCAGCCGCTCCGTGATGGGGCGGACGTCGAGCGCGGTGACGGCGGTGCCGTCCAGCGGCTCCACCACGACGTGCACGTCGATCGGCGACAAGGCGTTCCTGGCGAAGTCGCGCTCGATCGTCTCGGTCACCCGGCGGCCCTCGGAGGCGGCGGGCAGCGCCCGGTGGTCCGCGTTCCCGAACTCGACGCGCAGCAGCGGTCCCGCCAGCGCGACCAGCACGATCGTCACCGCCACCAGGTACACGACCGGCCGGCGCGCCACGCCGTCCCACAGCCCGCCGTCCCGCCGTACGGACATGGGCCTGACGCGCAGCGCGTCCACGCGCCGCCCGAGCACCCCCAGCAGGGCGGGCGCCACGAGCACCGCGACCACCGAGGCGACCAGCGCCACGGCCGCCGCCGCCAGCCCGAGCGAGCCCAGGAACGGCTGCGGGAACAGCGTCAGCCCCAGCAGCGACGCGGCCACGCTCACCCCGGCCACGCCCACGGTCCGCCCGGCCGTGGCCACCGTGCCCGCCACGGCCTGCTCGTTCGACGCGCCGCCCCCGATCTCCTCCCTGAACGCCCTGAGCAGGAGCAGCGAGTACGCCGCCGCCAGCCCGAGCCCGAGGAGCACGACGGCATAGAAGGAGTAGACGGACACCCCGGGCAGCAGCGCCAGCGCGCCGAGCACCGCGAGCAGCCCCACGACCAGCGGCAACAGGGCCGCCACCAGGCTCCCGAACACCACCACGAGCAGCACCAGCAGCACCGGCGCCGCGACCGCCCCCGCGCGGGCCAGGTCGGCGGCGGCCTCGCCGTCGAGCTCGGCCTGCACCGGCACCGGCCCGCCGACCGCGACGCGCAGGTTCTTGACGGCCCTGAGCCGCGCCGCCACCGCCGCGTAGCTCGCCCGCTTGGCGCCCTTCAGCGTGACGATCGCGTACGTCGAATGCCCGTCCCTGGACACCATCGCCTTCGACCCGGTCGTCCAGTACGTGACCACCCCGCGCACGTACTCGGCCGGCAGCCCCCGCAGCGAGTCGTGCACCGCCTTCTTGTAGCGCGGGTCGCGCACCTTGACCGCCGGGTGCCGGTAGAGGACAACCACGTCGGGGCTCTGGCCGGCGTACCACTCCGCGCTCCAGCGCGCGGCGGTCGCCGAGTCGGCGCGCGGGTCCTCGAAGCCGCCGCCCACCGCCTGCCCGGACAGCGCCAGCGGCGCGACGAGCAGGGCCGCCACCAGGCTGAGCGCCAGCAGCGTCCATCTACCGCGATAGACCAGCCGCCCCAATGGAGTCCCCTCGCCGACAGCAGGGTCCTAGCAAATTACGGGAGATCGAGGCTGGATTCTTGCCAAACGCGCACATATTCCGCTTCCAGTCTTGTCAGCGGGACCCAATATTCAGGCGACATCGGCGAGAGAACTCGGCAGAATGGCGGGGTTTGACTGTTTTCAGGGGGGCGTGCCGGTGCACAGTTATCTCAGCGATCTCGGGTTGCTCCGGGATCGCCGTTTCGCGCTGCTGCTGTCGGCGCGGACCCTGTCGGTCCTGGGCAGCGCGTTCGCCCCGGTGGCCCTGGCGTTCGGCGTGCTCGGCCTGCCCGGCGCCACCGCCGCGACCCTGTCCGTCGTGCTCACCGCCGAGTCGGTGCCCATGATCGTGTTCATCCTGTTCGGCGGGGTGCTCGCGGACCGGCTGCCGCGCAAGTGGGTGATGATGGCCGGTGAGTCCCTGATGGCGATGGGGTTCTTCGCGCTGGGCGCGATGCTGCTCGCCGGCTGGACCCCGCTGCCCGCGCTGTCCGCGGCGGCGGCGGTGACCGGGGTGGGTATTGCGATCATGTTCCCGGCGCTGACCGGGATCATCCCCGAGGTCGTGCCGCCCGACCGGCTGCAGGCCGGCAACGCCCTGCTCGGCCTGGGCCAGAACGCCTCGCGGGTGGCGGGCGCGGTGCTGGGCGGCGGCACGGTGGTGCTACTCGGCGGAGACGAGGGATGGGCCCGGGGCGGGGGCTGGGCGCTGGTCATGAGCGGCGCGATGTTCGCGGTGGCGGGCGCGCTGCTGGCGCTGCTGCGGCTGGAGCCGGTCGCGAACCGGCGGGAGCGGCACTCGGTGCTGGCCGACCTGCGGGACGGCTGGCGGGAGTTCAGCTCGCGGCAGTGGATCTGGGTGGTGGTCGCGCAGTTCTCGCTGATGGTCATGGCCATCCAGGCCGGTCACGGGGTGCTCGGCCCGCTGATCGCGAAGGAGACGCTGGGCGGGCCCGCGGCCTGGTCGGCGTTCCTGGCGGGCGAGGCGGTCGGGACGATCGTCGGCGTGCTGGTCGCGATGCGGCTGCGGCCGCGCCGGCCGATCCTGGTGGCCGTGCTGCTCTGCCTGCCGCCCGCGCTGCCGTACGTGCTGCTGGGGCTGGACGCGCCGCTCTGGGCGATCGTGGCCGGGGCGTTCGTGCTGGGCGTGTGCTTCGACGTGTTCGGCGTCCTGTGGCAGACCACGATGCAGCGCGAGGTGCCGTCCGAGTCGCTGTCGCGGGTGAGCTCGTACGACATGCTCGGGTCGATGATGTTCGGGCCGATCGGGCTGCTGGTGGCGGGGCAGGCGGCCGACCTGTTCGGCACGGAGGAGACGCTGCTCGCCTGTGCCGTCATCATCGTGCTGTCCACCCTCGCCGCCCTGCTGGCTCCCGGGGTGCGCAACCTGCGCGCCCCGGAGCGGGAGCCGATCTCAAGCTGACCTGAAGTAGGCGTTGGCCCTGGGCTGGAACATCAGCGTCACCGCCCCCAGCACGGCCACCACGTGCAGGATCCGGCTGCCCGCGAAGATCAGCCCCATCGCGTCCGTCCCGGCGACGGCCTCCGCGATCGAGCCGCCGGCCAGCAGCCACTGGACGGGGCCGATCACGAGAGAGAGCGTGCCGAAGACGCCGAGTGTCACGCCGAGGGTCCAGCGTGCCCAGTTCGCCCCGGCCTTGAGCCGCAGCGCCAGGAAGGCGGCCCCCGCGAACACCGCCAGCCGGATCCCGACCTGCGGCAGCAGTTCGGCGACCGTGGAGGCGCCCGTGTACAGCTGCTCGGAGACCACCAGCACGGTCTCCAGCGCCCCGAAGGCGACGGCGACCAGCCAGAGCATGGCGGCGGTGTGGACGACGGGCGGCGGGTCGGCTCTGCGGGGGGTGTCGAGGACGGTGGTCATGGCGTGGCCTCCAAAGGTGAATGACTACGCCTGAAGTGTCCGCTTTCGGGCGGGGTGGGGGCATGCCCGCTGGCCGCCGAGTTCCGGTGAGGCGAGCCCTACCACGCGTGCGCCGGAGGGCAGGCTCAGGCGATGATGAGCCGTACCACGACGCCCGCGCAGTTTCCCGCCACGCAGATCCGCACCGGCACCTCGGAGATGCCCGCGGCCGCGGGCACGCCGCTCACGTGGCCGTCGGGCCCGATGATCACGTCGCGGGGCAGCGTGGCGCGGTCGGTCACGGTGAACGTCGGCAGCACGCCGGACGGGCCGCCGTTGATGCCGATCTCCCCGTTCAGCGGGGTGCCGGCCCGGCCGGGGAAGGTCAGCTCGCGCGGCTCCCACGGCACGTTGCCGAGCACGACGAAGGTGAGCCGCTGGTCCTGGCACGACTGCCCCTCGCACATCCGGACGGCGGCGAGGTACGTGCCGGAACGCTGCGGCTTGCCGTACAGCAGGCCGCGCTGGTCGACCCTGATCCCGACCGCGAGGTAGCCGGGGCGGAACGTGACGCCCTTCGCGGCGGGCAGGAGCTGCTGGTGCACCTCGATGCCCTCGGTGACGTAGAAGGTGTCCTCGACCAGGCTCCCGTGCACGGGGTCGAGGGGGAGTTGCCGGGACATCGGCGTCATGGTGAGCGTGGGCACGGCGGCGGACAACGCGCACACGGCGAAGCCCGCGAGCAGGAACACCCACCACTGCCGCATAGCCACCCCCCGACCTCTCCGGGTACGTACCCTCACCAGCGCGAACAGTCACTGGATAATCAGTCGCATGGCCGCTGAATCCGCTCAGACCCTGGAACGCGGGCTTCGCCTGCTGAGACTGCTCGCCGACGGGAGGGGCGGCCGGACGCCGACCGAGCTGAGCGCTGAGCTGTCGCTGAGCCGTCCCGTGGTGTACCGGCTGCTGACGACGCTGATGAACGAGGGGTTCGTGCGGCGGGACGCCGAGGGGCGGGTGCACCTCGGGTTCGGGGTGCTGGTGCTGGCGCAGGCCGTGCAGCCGCTGCTGCGGGCCGCGGCGGTGCCGACGCTGCGGCGGCTGGCCGAGGCCGTGGGCGCGACCGCGCACCTGACCGTGGCCGAGGGCGACGACGGGCTGGCCGTGGCGGTGGTGGAGCCGTCCTGGACCGACATGCACGTGGCCTATCGCGAGGGCTCGCGCCATCCGCTGACGAAAGGCGCGGCGGGGCAGGCGATCCTGGCGCTGCGCGAGGGGCGTGACGACTACTTCGCGACGGAGGGGCAGTTGCAGGAAGGTGCGCGGGGCGTCGCCGCGCCTGTCACCGGGCTGCCCTGGTTGGAGGCGTCGGTGGGGGTGGTGACGTTCGGGCCGCTCGAGGAGTCCACGGGCCCTCGGGTGGTCGCCGCCGCCGCCGAGCTGGCCGCCGCGCTGGGTTGACATCTCCAGGCCGATGGCGGACGGTTGTTACATATAAAGGACGTATTCGTCCGATAAACGGACATCATGGAGGCAGCGGATGCCGTACTACCGCGTCGTTGGGGAGGTGCCGCGCAAGCGGCACGTGCAGTTCAGACGGCCGGACGGTGGTCTCTACGCCGAGGAGCTGATGGGTGAGGAAGGCTTCTCGTCCGACTCCTCGCTGCTCTACCACCGCTACCTGCCGACCGCGATCGTCAAGGCGGAGGCGGTCACGCCGACGGTGGAGACCCGGCTGGAGCCCAACCTGCCGCTCTCGCCGCGCCATTTCCGCACGCAGGAGCTGTCCAGCGCGGGCGACCTGGTCACGGGACGCATGCTGCTGGCGGGCAACGGCGACGTCCGATTGTCGTACGCCGTCAGCGACCGGCCGAGCGAGCTCTACCGCGACTCGATGGGTGACGAGTGCGTCTACGTGCAGGGCGGCCGGGTCCGCTTCGAGTCCACGTACGGCGTGATCGAGGCCGGTGAGGGCGACTACATCGTCATCCCGACCGGAACGATCCACCGCTGGGTGCCGGACGGCCAGGTCAGCGTGCTGGCCATCGAGGCGGCCGGGCACATCAGGCCGCCCAAGCGCTACCTGTCGCAGTACGGGCAGTTCCTGGAGCACGCCCCCTACTGCGAGCGCGACCTGCGCAGTCCCGCCGAGCCGTTCACGGTCGAGGGGGAGGAGGTGCCGGTGCTGGTGCGCACGCGGGGCGGGCTGAGCCGGCTGGTCTACCGCAACCACCCGTTCGACGTGGTGGGCTGGGACGGCTACCTCTACCCGTACGCGTTCAACATCGATGACTTCGAGCCGATCGTGAAGAAGACGCACGCGCCGCCGCCCGTCCACCAGACGTTCGAGGGGCCGGGGTTCGTCGTGTGCTCCTTCTGCCCGAGGCCGCTCGACTTCCACCCGGAGTCCGTGCCGATCCCGTACAACCACCACAATGTGGACTCCGACGAGTTCATGTTCTACGTGGGCGGCGACTACTCCGCGCGCAAGGGCTCGGGCATCGACATCGGCTCGATCTCGCTGCATCCCGCCGGGTTCACGCACGGGCCGCAGCCCGGTGCGGTCGAGGCGGTGATCGACGCGGTCTCCCGCGGCATCACGACGACGAGCGAGAAGGCCGTCATGGTGGACACGTTCCGCCCGCTCGACCTCGGGCAGGGCGCGCTGTCCTGCGAGGACACCGGCTACGCGTGGACCTGGTCACGATGAGCGTCTACACCGAACTCGTGGACGACGCGGGCCTGTTCCCGCCGACGTCCCTGCACATGGACGAGGCGCTGGCCCGCAACCGGCGCGACCAGGAGCACGGCAGCTCCGTGCTCACGCACCGGTTCCTGTGCCCGGCCAGCCGGC
This sequence comes from Nonomuraea sp. NPDC004186, assembly GCF_053603495.1. Taxonomy (NCBI): domain Bacteria; kingdom Bacillati; phylum Actinomycetota; class Actinomycetes; order Streptosporangiales; family Streptosporangiaceae; genus Nonomuraea; species Nonomuraea sp. NPDC004186. The sequence goes on from NZ_JBSGFQ010000003.1 coordinate 64,294, forward strand.
TGCACCGGCTGCGCGACATGGAGTACCGGCCGCGGCGGATCGGGCTGATCCTCGACCAGGAGGAGGTGCCCCCCTTCGACGACCTGCCCGTGGACTTCGTCGAGACCCGGCTGCCGCCGGGCCTGACGATCGAGGCACTGGCTGGCCGGCTCCGGCTGCCGGCGGGCGTGCGGCTCTTCGTGGAGGTGGCGGCGGGGAAGGTGAGCGTCGAGGTGCCCGACGGGGTCGGGCTGAAGGTGCGCTGCGGCGGGCTGACGGCCGACACGTTCCCGTCGGCGGAGCATCTCGCGGCGTTCATCGGGTTCTGCGTCGAGCACGACATCCCGTTCAAGGCCACGGCCGGGCTGCACCACGCCGTACGCCACTTCGACCCCGCGCTGGGCGTCGACCGGCACGGCTTCCTGAACCTGGTGCTCGCGGTCTGCGAGGCCGTGGACGGGCGCGACCCGGTGCCCGTGCTGCGGGCCACGGACGTCGGGCATCTCGTACGGCTCGCGCAGTCCGTACCGAGTGAGACCGCGAAACGGGCGCGGCGGCTGCTGGTGAGCTACGGCTCGTGCAGCACCAGCATCCCCGTCGATGACCTGCGCACCCTGGGACTGATCGCGTGACGGAGGGAAATTTCGTGAGCTGGGGAGTGGACAACCTGCCCTACGGCGTGTTCTCGCGTCCGGGCCAGGCGCCCCGCGTGGGCGTCCGGTACGGCGACAAGGTGCTCGACCTGGCGCCCGCCCTGCACGACGAGGTCTTCGACGCGCCCTCGCTCAACCCGTTCATGGCCCGCGGGCGGACGGCCTGGCACGACACCAGGACGCTGATCCGCAACAAGCTCACCGGCGACCTCGCCGTGACCGAGCGGCACCTGGTCCCGCTGGAGCAGGTGCGGCTGCACATGCCGTTCGAGGTGGCCGACTACGTCGACTTCTACTGCTCGATCGACCACGCGAGCAACATCGGCCAGATCTTCCGGCCCGGCACCGAGCCGCTGCAGCCCAACTGGCGGCACCTGCCCGTCGGCTACCACGGCAGGGCCGGGACGGTCGTGGTGTCGGGCACGCCGGTCAGGCGCCCGCACGGGCAGCTCGGACGCGGGGCGTTCGGGCCGTGCGCGAAGCTGGACATCGAGGCGGAGCTGGGGTTCGTGGTGGGTGTGCCCACCGAGCTCGGCTCGCCCGCCGGGGCCTTCGAGGACCACGTGTTCGGGGTGACGCTGGTCAACGACTGGAGCGCGCGTGACATCCAGTCGTGGGAGTACGTGCCGCTCGGGCCGTTCCTGGCCAAGTCGTTCGCCACGTCCATCTCGCCGTGGATCACGCCGCTGGAGGCGCTGCCCCGCGTCCCCGGCCGTGCCCAGGACCCGGAGCCGGCCGACTACCTGCGCAGGCGGGCGGACTGGGGGCTGGACATCTCCCTTGAGGTCCTGCTCAACGGGGAGGTCGTGTCCCGGCCCCCGTACGCGAGCATGTACTGGACGCCCGACCAGATGCTCGCGCACATGACGGTGAACGGGGCCTCCCTGCGGACCGGAGACCTGTTCGCCAGCGGCACAATCTCGGGGCCCTCGCGCGGCGAGCGCGGCTCGTTCATCGAGCTGACCTGGAACGGGACCGACCCGCTCAAGCTCGCGAACGGCGAGACGCGCTCGTTCCTGGAGGACGGGGACACGGTGACGATCCGGGCCACCGCCGGCGCCGTGATATTGGGGGAGGTTTCCGGAATTATCGTATAGGTGACTCAACGTGCTTGATCGCTGACTCGCCGCTACCCTGATGTCACCCCCCTTCCCTCGGACAGCAGGAGTGACATGCGGCGGGCCGTGCTGACTTGTGTCGCCTTCCTCCTCCTGGTCTGCGGCTGCTCCTCGGCGCCGGCCAGGCCCCCGTCCGCGCCCCCGGTCGTGCGGGTCTCGCCCGCGTTCGACTCCACCCGGGCCCGCACCGACCGCGGCCTGGTGGTCAGGGCCCGCGGCGGCACGCTCAGCCGGGTGCTGGTCTCGGAGGGCGGGGAGCAGGTGCCCGGCCGGCTCGACGGCTCCCACACGATGTGGCGCTCCGCCTGGACGCTCAAGCCCGCGGCCGAATACTCGGTGACGGTCACGGCGACCGGCGCCGGCGGTCCGGCCACGGTCGCAGTCGGCCGCTTCCACACCCGGGCCGCGGTCAGGTCGTTCCAGGTGGCCGCGACGGCGCCGCTGCCGGGCGAGACGGTCGGCGCCGGCATGCCGGTCGTCATCGACTTCGACACTCCGGTGGAGGACAAGGCGGCCGTCGAGCGGGCGCTGGAGGTCCAGGCGCAGACGCCGGTCGAGGGTGCGTGGCGGTGGATCAGCGACACCCAGGTGGTCTACCGCACCCGGCGGTTCTGGCCGCCTCACCAGCAGGTCACGGTCACCGCGCATCTGGCCGGCGTACGCGCGGGCAGCGGCCTCTACGGCACCACCGACTCCACCTTCGCCTTCACCGTCGGGCGCAGGCAGACCAGCACGATCGACACCCGGACCCACCAGATGGTCGTCCGCCGCGACGGTTCGATCGCGCAGCGGATGGCCATCAGCGCGGGCATGGCCACCACCCCCGAATACACCACGACCAGCGGCATCCACCTGACCATGGACAAGGGCAACCCGGTCCGCATGGTCTCCCCGGGGCGCGTCAAGGGCGACCCCGGCTTCTACGACATGCTGATCGACCACGCCGTGCGCATCTCCAACAGCGGCGAATACGTGCACGCGAAGGACAACGTGTGGGCGCAGGGCCGGGCCAACGTCAGCCACGGCTGCATCAACGCCAGGCCCGACCAGGCGGCCTGGTTCTACGACACCTCCCTGCGCGGCGACCCGGTCACGATCGTCGGCACCGACCGGGAGCTCGGCTGGGACAACGGATGGGGTTTCTGGCAGCTCCCGTGGGAGAAGTGGCGCGAGGGAAGCGCCCTGGTCGAAGCCGATCCCGCGGGGGCACGGGTGCCACCGGGATGATTCCGGGATTACGGTAGAGAGGGGGGAACCAGTCGCGAACTCAGGCCCGTTGTCCCATCAGGAGGGCCGGACATGGATGAATGGATCATCTGGGTAATCCTCGCGGTAGTCCTCGGCGTGGCCGAAATATTCACCCTTACGGCCTCGCTCGGGCTTTTGGGTGCGGCGGCTCTGCTCACCGCCGTCACCGCCGCCATCGGGCTGCCCGTCCCCCTGCAGTTGCTCTGCTTCGCCCTGTCGTCCGCCGCCGGTCTGATGGTGCTCAGACCGATCGCGATGCGCCACATCAAGCAGCCTCCGCTGCAGCGGTTCGGCGTGGAAGCACTCGTCGGCAAGCCCGCCTACGTGGTCTCGGAGGTGACGGGCCGCGACGGTCGTGTGCGCATCGGGGGCGAGGAGTGGTCGGCGCGCGCCTACGACGAGACGCTGGTGATCCCCACGGGGGCGACCGTCGACATCATCGAGATCGAAGGGGCGACAGCCCTCGTATATCCCCGGGAGTGACTCATGGATCCGCTGTTGCTGGTCGGACTGCTCGTCATACTCTTCGCGGTGTTCACCGTGCTCAAGGCGGTGCGGATCGTCCCGCAGGCGCGGGCCCGCAACGTCGAGCGCCTCGGCCGCTACCACCGCACGCTCAAGCCGGGGCTCAACTTCGTCATCCCTTACGTCGACCGCGTCTACCCCATGATCGACCTGCGCGAACAGGTCGTCTCCTTCCGCCCGCAGCCCGTCATCACCGAGGACAACCTGGTCGTCGAGATCGACACCGTCCTCTACTTCCAGGTCACCGACCCGCGGGCGGCGGCGTACGAGATCGCCAACTACATCCAGGCCGTCGAGCAGCTCACCGTCACCACCTTGCGTAACGTCGTCGGCTCCATGGACCTGGAGAAGACCCTCACCTCGCGCGACACCATCAACAGCCAGCTCCGCGGCGTGCTCGACGAGGCCACCGGCAAGTGGGGCATCCGCGTCAACCGCGTCGAGATCAAGGCCATCGACCCGCCCAAGACCATCAAGGACGCGATGGAGAAGCAGATGCGGGCCGAACGCGACAAGCGCGCCGCGATCCTCAACGCCGAGGGCCAGCGGCAGTCGCAGATCCTCACGGCGGAGGGCGACAAGCAGAGCCGCATCCTGCGTGCCGAGGGCCAGCGCACCGCCGCCATCCTGGAGGCCGAGGGCCAGTCGCGCGCCATCGACCAGGTCTTCCAGGCCGTGCACCGCAACGACCCCGACCCGAAGCTGCTGGCCTACCAGTACCTCCAGGTGCTGCCGCAGCTCGCGCAGGGCGACGGCAACACGTTCTGGGTGATCCCGAGCGAGGTCACCTCGGCGCTGCAGGGGGTCTCCCGGGCGTTCACGGAGGCCCTGCCCCGGTCGGCGGCGACGCGGGAGGAGGCGCCGGAGACGTCGGAGTTCGACGAGGAGGTGGCCAAGGCGTCGGAGGCTGCGGCCGAGGCGGTGGCGGACGCCCAGGACGCCGAGAGCCCCGACGGCCCGCGCCAGCTCACCCAGGGCGTCGAGGAGCCGTCCCCGTTCCCCGACCTGGACCGCAAGCACACCGAGGCCGAGCGCTGACACCCCGGACCGGGCGCCCGCCGCGAGCCGGTGGGCGCCCCCGGTTGAGGGTCGAGGAGTGAGGCTTCGCGCTCGAGGGTGAGGTGAAGTGGTCGAGGAGTGAGGTCTGAGTCAGACGGGTTCAGGCGATGACTTCGAACAGGTGGCGAAGCCCTGGCAACGTCCCCTACGTTCTGTGGTCACTCGAATGCAACGGGCCAGGCGGACATGGCGAGGGCGGCGATGTGGTGGAGGTCGGTCCGGGTGGCGCCGTCGCGGGACTGGGTGGACATGCCCTGGATGATGGCGGCGTAGAAGGTCGCCAGCCCCGCCGTGTCCGTGCCGGCCGGGAGGCGACCGGCCGCCAGGTCGTCGTCGATGCGTGCCTTGAGCGCCGCCTTGCTGCCTTCCCTGAAGCCGCGTAGCAGCTCCTCCACCTCGGCCGACTCCGGACCGCAGTTCACCGCCGCCGTGATGATCAGGCACCCCGTCGGATGCGAGCGGCTCGAATACTCGTCGGCGGCCTCGCGCAGCACACGTTCGATGGCCTGGCGGCCGGTCGGTTCCTCGGCGAGGGCCCGGGTCGTGAAGGCGCCGTACGTCTCCTGGTAGCGCCGCACCGCCTCCTCGAACAGCCGTCGCTTGTCGCCGAAGGCCGCGTACAGGCTGGGTGGGCGGATCCCCATGGCGGCGGTCAGCTCGGCGATCGAGGTCGCCTCGTAGCCGTGCCGCCAGAACGCGAGCAGCGCGGTCTCCAGCGCTGCCTCCCTGTCGAACGCCCGCTGTCTGGCCATGCCCACATTCTATAGCGATCGCTATGTTATGGTTTCTGTATCGATCGCTAAAGAAAGGTGGGGTGCCGGGATGAAGACCGCGCTCGTGACGGGAGCCAGCAGGGGCATCGGCCGCGCCATCGCGCTGCGCCTGGCCGGGGACGGCTTCCGCGTGGCCGTCAACTACGCCAGGGACGAGGCGGCGGCCGAGGAGGTCGTCGGCCTGATCGAGAAGGACGGCGGCAGCGCGTTCGCCGTGAAGGCCGATCTGGGCGAGGGGAGCCAGGCGCTGGCGGAGCGGCTGAAGGACGAGACGGACGTCCTCGACGTGCTGGTCAACAACGCCGGAATCGGGATGTCCCGGCCCATCGGCGAGGAGACCCCCGAGGCGTACGACCGGCTGTTCGACGTCAACGTCAAGGGGCTGTTCTTCCTCACCCAGCAGCTGCTGCCGCTGATCCCCGACGGCGGGCGGATCGTCAACATCACCTCGGGCGTGGCCCGCATCGCCTTCCCGGAGGGGATCGCGTACGCGATGACGAAGGGCGCGGTGCAGGTGTTCACGCTGGCCCTGGCCAAGGAGCTGGGCCCGCGCGGCATCACGGTCAACAACGTCGCCCCCGGCATCATCGACACCGACACCAACGCGGGCTGGCTGCGCGGCGACCCGCAGGCGCAGGCGTACGCGGCGAGCAGGCACGCCCTCAACCGGATCGGCCACGTGGACGAGATCGCGAACGCGGTGGCCTTCGTCGCCTCGCCGGAGGCGAGCTTCATCACCGGCAGCACCATCGACGCCACCGGCGGCGGAAACCTCTAGGAGCCTCGCATGCCCACGGTCACCCACAGCTCGGGCCCCGTCCACTACCTGCGGGCGGGCAGCGGGCCCGGCCTCGTCATGGTGCACGGCACCGGCGGCGACGCCGTCAGCAACTACGCCCACCTCGTGCCGGAGTTCACCGGCCTGCGCACGGTCATCACCCCTGACTACGCGGGCAGCGGCCAGACCGCCGACCCGGGCGGGGACCTCACGCTCGACCTGCTCGCCGGGCAGGTCGCGGCCACGTTCGAGGGCCCGTCCGACCTCGTCGGCTTCTCGCTGGGCGCGGCCGTGGCCGTGGCGGTCGCCGCCGAGCATCCGGAGCTGGTCAGGCGGCTGGTGCTGATCGCCGGCTGGACGCACGCGGAGGACTCCCGGCTGGAGCTGGGCCTGCGCACGTGGGCCAGGCTGGCGGCGACGGACCCGGAGAGCTTCGCCGCGTTCGGGCCGCTGGTGGCGTTCGGCCCGGAGTACGTGAGCGCGGTCGGCGCGCAGGCTCTCACCGCCGGAGAGCCGCCGCACGGCGTCCGCCGCCAGATCGAGCTGGACCTGCGCCTCGACATCAGGGACCTGCTGCCGAAGGTCACCGCGCCCACGCTGGTCGTCGGCAACACCCGGGACTACCTGATCCCGGTCGAGCACGCCCGGGCGCTGCACGCCGCCCTGCCCGGCAGCGAGTACGCCGAGCTGGACAGCGGCCACGTCGTCCTGCACGAGAAACCGGCCGAAGTGACGACCCTTGTCCGAGAGTTCATCACCCGCGTATCCGCCGATTGACCGTCCTGGTTACGCTCCAGCCTCATGCAGACCAAGAATCTCGCTCTCACCGGGGCCGCCGCGTTGTGCGCGCTGGTCCTGGTGGCACCCCCCGCGCAAGCCGGCGCCGCCTCGGTCACCGTCACCGTCATGGGCACGTCCGACCTCCACAGCAACGTCCTCAACTGGGACTACTTCAAGGACGCCGCGTACGCCGACAGCGCGGGCAACAGCGTCGGCCTGGCCAAGGTCTCCTCGCTGGTCAACCAGATCAGGGCCGAGCGCGGGGCGGACCGCACGCTGCTGTTCGACTCGGGTGACACCATCCAGGGCACCCCGCTGGCGTACTACTACGCCAAGGTCGAGCCGATCACCCAGACCGGCCAGATCCACCCGATGGCCAAGGCCATGAACGCCATCGGGTACGACGCCGTGACGCTGGGCAACCACGAGTTCAACTACGGTCTGCCGCTGCTGGCCACCTGGATCAAGCAGATGCGGGCACCGGTGCTCGGCGCGAACGCGGTCTACGACCGGACGGGGCTGCCCGCGTACAAGCCGTTCGTGATCAAGACCATGAAGGTCAACGGCGACAAGCCGGTCAAGGTCGGCGTGCTCGGGCTGACCAACCCCGGTGTGGCCATCTGGGACAAGGCGAACGTCGAGGGCAAGCTCCGCTTCACCGACCTGGTCGAGTCGGCGAAGAAGTGGGTGCCGGTCATCCGCGGGCTGGGCGCGGACGTGGTCGTGGTGACCGCGCACGCGGGCGACAGCGGCCTGTCGTCCTACGGCGGCGACCTGCCGGTCGAGAACGCCTCCGCGATGGTGGCCGAGCAGGTGCCGGGCATCGACGCGGTGCTGTTCGGGCACGCGCACAACGACGTGCCGCAGCGGTTCGTCACGAACAAGGTCACCGGTCAGCAGGTGCTGCTGACCGAGCCGGGCAGGTGGGGCCAGCGCCTGTCGAGGCTGGACTTCCAGCTCACCAAGCAGCACGGCAGGTGGGTGGTCACCGGCAAGTCCGCCGCCACGATCAACACCAACACGGTCCAGGAGGACCCGAAGATCGTCCAGCTGCTCAAGCCGCAGCACGACACGACCGTGGGCTACGTGAACAAGGTCGTGGCCAAGTCGGCGCAGGCGCTGTCGGCCGCGGAGTCGCCGTACAAGGACACGCCGATCCTGGACTACATCCAGCAGGTGCAGGTGGAGACGGTCAAGCAGGCGCTGCCGGACAACACGCTGCCGGTGCTGTCGATCGCGGCGCCGTTCAGCCGCAGCGCCGTCTTCCCCGCCGGGGACATCCGCGTCAGGGACGTGGCCGGCCTGTACGTCTACGACAACACCCTGCTGGCGGTCAAGCTGACCGGCGCGCAGATCAAGGACTACCTGGAGTACTCCGCCAAGTACTTCAACCAGCTCGCTCCCGGCGACCCGGTGGACGTGACCAAGCTGACGAACGCCGGCAACACCCCCGACTACAACTACGACCAGCTCTCCGGGGTGTCGTACGACATCGACATCTCCAAGCCGGTGGGCCAGCGGATCGCCAACCTGTCCTACGACGGCGCGCCGGTCCCGGCCGGCAAGGAGTTCGTGGTCGCGATCAACAACTACCGGCAGTCGGGCGGCGGCGGCTTCCCGCACGTCACCGGCGCGCCGGTGCTCTACAACGCGCAGGTGGAGATCCGGCAGGCGCTGATCGAGTACGCCACCGCGAAGGGCACCATCGACCCGAGCGGGTTCGCCGTCCAGAACTGGAAGCTGACCAGGGACGGGGTTCCCGTCTTCTGACCCGCCGTCACAGATAGGACGGCCCCGTGACCCGATGCCTGAACGTCCACCACACCCAGCCCTGGGCGGCCACCAGCAGCGGGATCAGGGTCAGGATCACCGGCACCAGCACGGGGCCGGAGGTGCCGGGCTCCAGCGGCAGCCGGAGCCCGGCCAAAATCCCCACCGCCGTCAGCGCGGCGGCCGTCAGCAGGTAGGTGCGGGCCTCGCCCGCCCCGCCCGACAGCAAGGCCGCCCGCTCCCGCAGCGTCCCGCGCAGCCGCAGGGCCGCGAACGCCAGCCCGTGCGTGGCGAACAGCACGGCCACCACGAGGGCGGACGCCATGCCGACCAGTACGTGGCTCAGCAGCGCCCCCCAGCTCAGCGCCAGCCCCCAGCTCCCGGCCACGATCGCGCCGTCCCAGAACGTCTGCCACCGCGGCCCCGGCATCCGCCCCCGCAGCCACAGCCCCATGTCACGCACGACCCACGAAAGGACCAGCGCCACGACGACCGTGTAGTTGCCGCTCAGCAGCTCGCCCTCCAGCTCGGGGAACAGCCCGGCCAGCACCCCCGCCGTGGCGACCAGCCACACCTCGTTCCCCAGGAAGAACGGCGCGATGGTGGCGATCACCTCGCGGCGCTCGGCCGCCGTCCGGCCCAGGTACGGCAGCACCATGCCGACCCCGATGTCGGCCCCGGCCAGCACGAGGTAGCCGAGCGCGAAGAAGGCCAAGACGAAGATCTCCATGACGGCTCCTCAGAAGCTCAGTGCGGGGGCGGCGGGGGCGCCCAGCGACTCCGCGCCGGGCCCGCGGCGGGCGTGCCTGGCCAGCAGCCAGTAGTTGATCTTGATCAGCACCGCGAACACCGTGGCGAAGGCGATGATCGAGAAGCGCATCTGGGCCGCGGTCACCGGTGACATCGCGTCGGCCGTCCTCAGCAGCCCGAACACGGCCCATGGCTGGCGCCCCAGCTCCCGGAAGATCCAGCCGGCCAGCATGGTCACGAACGGGACCGGGATCATCAGGGTCAGCAGCCAGTGCCACGGCCTGAACCCGCGTACGACGGGCCGGATGAGCATCAGCACGCAGCTCAGCGCCGCGACCGCGGTCATCACCAGCCAGAGCAGCATCATCGTGATGCCCGCCGCCTGCACGGGGCCCGCGGGCGGCAGGTAGTCGCCGGGACCGTGCGCCGCCACCATCTGGGCCTGCGCCTCGGCCAGCCGGTCCGGATCGCCCGTCCACGCCGCCGATTTGGTCGGCTGCAGGGTCTGGAACGAGATCCCGCCGAAGGTCACGGTGAAGAACAGCGCGGGCAGCGCCACACTGATCCCGATGCGCAGCGACTTGCGGAAGAAGTCCTGCTCGGCGGTGCGCCTACGCAGGTGGTAGGCGCTCACCCCGGCCATGAAGAACCCGCCGGTGATCATCGCCCCGCCCATCACGTGCCCGAACGCGATCAGCGCGGCCGGATTGCCCACCATGGCCCCGAGGTCCGCCAGTCGCAGCACGCCGCCGTCCGGCACGTGGCCGACCGGGTGCTGCAGGAAGCCGTTCGCGATCATGATCCAGAACGCCGACGCGTACGCGGTCAGCGTCACGACCCAGATCACCGCCAGGTGGGCCCACCGGTTCAGCTTGTCCCAGCCGAAGATCCACAGGCCCAGGAAGGTGGACTCGACGAAGAACGCCACCAGCGTCTCGATGGCCAGCGCCGACCCGAAGACGTTGCCCGCGTACTCCGTGAGCCCGCTCCACGACAGCCCGAGCTGGAACTCCATGACCAGCCCCGTGACGATGCCCATCGCGTAGTTGATGATGTAGAGCTGGCCCCAGAACCGCGTCATCCGCAGATGCACGGGATCGCCGCTGAAGGTGGCCCGGGTCTGGATGACGGCGACCAGCGTCGCCAGGCCGAGCGTCAGCGCCACGAACAGGAAGTGCGCGCCCGCCGTGAGCGCGAACTGCAGGCGGGCCAGGTCCACGGTGTCCATGCCCCAGAGCGTCCCGGTACGGCTTCGCCCGCCGCGTCATGCCCGGGCGGCAACCCGGCGTACATCCCGGGTCGCACGAGGGCTCCCGGGCTACGACTCAGGGAGTAGCCCAGCCCGGGATGATCATGCCGGCCTCGTACGCGATGATCACGAGCTGGGCCCGGTCGCGGACCGACAGCTTGGTCATGATGCGGCTGACGTGCGTCTTCGCCGTGGCGGGGCTGAGCACGAGCCGGGCCGCGATCTCGTCGTTCGACAGGCCGCAGGCGACCAGCGCCATGACCTCGCGCTCGCGTTCGGTGAGCGCGTTCAGCTCGGGGCCGGGCTCGGGGCGCTTGACCCGGCCGGCGAACTCGGCGATCAGCCGCCGCGTGATCGACGGCGCGATCAGCGCGTCGCCCCTGGCCACGACCCTGACGGCGTGGATCAGCTCGGCCGGCTCGGTGTCCTTGACCAGGAAGCCGCTCGCGCCGGCGCGCAGCGCGCCGTACACGTAGTCGTCCAGGTCGAACGTGGTCAGGATGATCACCTTGACGTTCTCGAGCCGGGGGTCGCCGGAGATCTGCCGGGTGGCCTCCAGGCCGTCGAGCTCCGGCATGCGGATGTCCATGAGCACCACGTCGGGGCGGTGCTCGCGGGCTCCGGCCACGGCCGCCGCGCCGTTGGCGGCCTCGGCGACGACCTCGAAGTCGTCCTCGTCGCTGAGTATGGACCGGAACCCGGCCCGTACCAGGGTCTGGTCGTCGGCGAGCAGTACGCGGATCATCGAGCCCCATTCCCGAGCGGCAGCCGGGCGACGACGCTGAAGCCGCCCTCGGGACGCGGGCCCGCCTCCAGGGTGCCGCCGAGCGCGGTGGCGCGCTCGCGCATGCCCTGCAGACCGAAGCCGCTGCCCCCGTCGTACGTGGCGCCCGGCCCGTCATCCTCCACACGGATCATGATATTTCCGGACGTGTTGTTGATGGTGAGGGTGGCCTGCTTCGCTCCGGAATGACGGGAGACGTTGGTCAGCGCCTCCCTCACGATGCGGGCGGCGGCCAGGTCCACCTCGGTCGGCACGGCGTCGAGCGGCCCCGACAGATCCGTGCGCACCTCCAGCCCCGACGCCGCGACCAGCGCGTCCACCCGGGACAGGCTGTCGGCGGGGGCGGTCGGCGCGTCCTCGTCCACCTGGCGCAGCACGCCCAGCGTGGTCCGCAGCTCGCGCAGCGTCTCCTTGCTGGTCTCCTTGATCGTCCGCAGTGCCGTCTCGGCGTCCTCCGGCCGCTTCCTGAGCCCGTGCAGCGCCGCCGCGGCCTGCACGTTGATCATGGAGACGTTGTGCCCGAGCACGTCGTGCAGCTCGCGCGCGATCCGCAGCCGCTCCTCGCTCGCCCGCCGCCTGGCCTCCTCCTCCTTGCTGTGCTCGGCTTCGAGCGCGCGCTGCTCGACGGCCTGCAGGTAGAGGCGGCGGCTGCGGGTGACGCTGCCGAACGCGACCGCCGCCACCTCCCAGCCGGCGATCATGAGGAACAGGCTGTTCTCGACGTGCCGGACGCCGCTGGTCTCGCCGAGCCCCATGCCCAGCAGCGACGCCGCCCCGATGGCGATGGCCGCGGTGAGGTGGCCCTTCTCGGCCGCCGTGTAGAGGTTGACGAACGGCAGGATGACGACGGGCCCGTCGAGCCCCGCGTACCGGTAGTAGGCGGCGACGCAGACCATCACCAGGAGCAGCGCCCCGACGGGATAGCGTTCCCGCAGCAGCAGGCCGCAGCAGGCGATGATCGGCAGCACCACGTCGAGGACGTTGGTCTGCGTCTGGCCCCTGGTCGCGTAGGTGATGGCCATGCCGACCAGCAGACCCGCGATCACCACGAGTGACACGATCATGCTGGTCGACGGCTTGCGCATGCTCCCATTCTGGGGGGTAATCGCCGGGGCGCATCTGGGTAGAGCACGTAAATGAGCACAAAGGACGACCTGCGGCAGGTCGAAGAGGACCTGGCCCGGCTGAGGGCCGAGAACCAGGACCTCCGCAACCAGAGTCGCGACATGGGCGCGACCGACCAGGTGGAGATCTCGGCGTTGATCAGCCAGGCGGACGAGCAGGAGGAGCTGATCGCTCAGCTCGAGGGCCGCCGCGACTCGCTGCTCAGGCGCCTTGAGTCGGAAGGGGGCGCCTGAGCGCGGCGCCGACCTCGTGCAGGTGGCGTAGTGCCTGCCCGTACGACTCGATCAGGCCGGTCTGGAGGTAGTCGACGCCGATCTCCGCGCAGTACCGCTCGACGATCGGCTGCGCCCTGCGCAGGTTGGGGGCCGGCATGTTGGGGAAGAGATGATGCTCGATCTGGTAGTTGAGCTGGCCGAGCGCCACGTCCGCGAACAGGCCGCCCCGTACGTTCCGCGAGGTCAGCACCTGCTTGCGGAGGAAGTCCAGCTTGTCCTCCGCGGTCAGGATTGGCATGCCCTTGTGGTTGGGCGCGAACGTGCACCCCAGGTAGATCCCGAACAATCCCTGGTGCACGATCAGGAACAGCAGTGCCTTGCCGACCGGCAAGATGGTGAAGACCAGGCCGAAGTAGAGCACGAAGTGCGTGAGGAGCATCGTCAGCTCCGACCCGCGCCGCTTGGCCTCGGGCTTGAACAGGGCCTTGACGCTGGCGATGTGAAGGTGCCAGGCCTCGAGCGTCAGCAGCGGGAAGAACCAGTAAGCCTGATATTTCGCGACAAATCGCGGTAGGCCGATGCTCCTGGCGACCTGCTCCTCCGACCAGACGATCACGGCGGGGGAGACGTCGGGGTCGTGGTCCTCGTGGTTGGGGTTGGCGTGGTGGCGGTTGTGCTTGGTGGTCCACCAGCCCCAGCCGAGCCCGATGGCGAGGTTGCCGATGATCAGGCCCGCGACGTCGCTGGGCCGCCGCGTCCTGAAGACCTGCCGGTGCCCGAGATCGTGGGCGAGGAACCCGAGCTGCGCGAAGACGACCGCCAGCGCGACGGCCACGAGAAGCTGCAGCCACGAGTCGCCGAGCCAGACGAACAGCGCCCAGCCGCCGAGGTAGACGGCGGCCATGATGGTCATCCGGATCGCGTAATAAAAGGGACGCCGGTCAAGAAGACCGGCGTCCGTGATCTGACGGGCTAGTCGGGCGAAGTCGCTGCCTCTGGTGTCGAGCCTGCCGGGACTGGCCACGGGTCTCCTTACAAGTGCGAGGTAGGTGACCCTAACCTTTGCGCATCAGGGACGGATCCGGAAGATAGGCTTTCCGGAGTGATCTATGCCGATATCCCGCTTACCCCGGAAATCCGTGCGGCCATGGCGCTGACCTGGGATGTCACGGGAAACGGCGAACGATTGCACGGTGGCGAAGAATCCGCCGCGTACCGGCTTGACGGCCATGTTATCCGCGTCGGACCGGTGGGGCGCACAGCCGCCGAGAGCGAGTGGTGTCACGCGATCGCCCGCCACGCCGCCGGCACGCTCCCCGAGGCCGTCGCACCCGTGCCGGCCCGCGACGGAGCGACGGTCGTCATGGTGGCGGGCCGCCCGATCTCCTGCTGGCCGTACGTCGAGGGCGAGTGGCCGGACTCCGACGTGCCCGCCCAGCGCGTGGCGGGCGCCCGCCTGCTGGCCAGGCTGCACGAGTCGCTGGCCACGTTCCGCCCGCCGCCGCGTCCGGTGCCCGCCTTCCAGGAGTCCGGCCTGTACGGCGACCCGCCCCGGGACGCCCTCGAACTGGACGACCCCGCCCTCGACCGCTGGCTGGCGGAGTTCCACGCCCGCCACCCGCTGCGCCACCCCCTCCACGGCGACTACTACACCGGCAACACCCTCGCCAGGGACGGCGGGATCGTGGCGGTGCTCGACTGGGACGAGACCTTCGTCGGCGCCCCGGAGGTGGAGCTGGCCGCCGCCGCGCTCGAATGGGGGGACGACGAGCTGGGGCCGAGCCGGGCGTTCGTGGAGGCGTACCACGAGGCCGGGGGCACCGCCGGAGAGCTGGACGAGGAGGCGCTGGCCCAGCTCATCAGGCACAAGCTCCGCAGGGAGTACGCCTACTTCCGGAAAGCCGTGCGCGCGGGGGTGCGGCACGACGAGGACGACCTCGAATACCACCGCGACCGCGTGGCGCTGTTCCACAAATTGCGTCCCTGAAAAGGCCCGGGAACGGGCATGGCAGCGGCTGACAGAGATCTGACAGTGCCCCCAGGCATCGTCCTCGGCATGACACACGTGCTGATCGTCGGCTCCGGGCCGACCGGACTGACCCTGGCCATCGAGCTGGCCCGCAGAGGCGTCGACCTCCGCATCGTCGAGAAGTCGCCGCAGCCGCCCGCGGGCGTGCGCGGCAAGGGCCTGCAGCCGCGCACGCTGGAGGTCTTCGACGACCTCGGCGTGGTCGACGAGATCCTCGCCACCGGCCGCGAGTACCCGAGCCTGCGCAGCTACCAGGGCGACCAGGTGGTCTGGGAGGGCCGGATGGACGAGATCCGCGAGCCGTCCGCCGACGTGCCGTACCCCAACCTGATCATGCAGCCGCAGTGGCGGACCGAGCAGATCCTGCGCGACCGGCTGGCCGAGCTGGGGCACGAGGTCGAGTTCGGGGCCGAGGTGACCGGCTTCGAGCAGGACGAGGACGGCGTGACCGTCACCCTGGGCAGCGGCGAGCAGGTCCGCTGCGCTTACCTGGTGGGCGCGGACGGCGGTCGCAGCGTCGTACGCAAGCAGCTGGGCGTCGGCTTCGTCGGCGACACGTTCGAGAGCGAGCGCATGCTGCTGGCCGACGTCAGGACCGGCGACCTGGACCGCGAGCACTGGCACGTGTGGGGCTCGCCGGCCGAGCAGAAGGTCCACTTCACGCTCTGCCCGCTGCCGAACACCGACGTCTTCCAGCTCGTCGCCCCGTACACCGGGGACGACGACCTGATCGCGCTCGTCGCCGAGCACGCGCCGCACGTGCGGATCGAGGAGATCCTGTGGCGGTCCGAGTACCGCGTCAACATCCGCATGGCCGACCGGTTCCGGGTCGGCCGGGTGTTCCTGGCCGGCGACGCGGCCCACGTGCACACTCCGGCGGGCGGCCAGGGGCTCAACACCGGCGTGCAGGACGCCTACAACCTGGGCTGGAAGCTGGCCGTCGGCACCGAGGCGCTGCTGGACACGTACGAGGACGAGCGGATGGCGGTGGCCGCGCACGTGCTGGGCCTCAGCACCCGCCTGTACCGGGAGCAGGACAACAAGCGCGGCGACGACACCAACCAGCTCGGCCTGGCCTACCTCGGCAGCCCGCTGTCCGTGGGCGAGCGCGGCGGCGAACGGCTCGGCGCGCTCTTCGCCGAGCAGCGCGGCACCGGCTTCCTGCTGCTGGCCGACACGGAGACGGCGTACCCGTTCACGGTGCTGCCGCCGCTCGACGGCCAGGAGGGCGTCATCCTCGTCCGCCCCGACGGCTACATCGGCTATCACGGGGACGAGAGCGGCCTCAGCGCGTACCTCTCCGGGTTCGGGATCGACGCGCCCCTCGCCGACGCCTCGCGGTAGCCGTGCTCGCCCAGCGCGGCCCGGCACCTGGCGGCCAGCTCGTTGACGTGAGGATCGGCGGACTCGCCGATCCCTCTCAGCGCCCGCGCGGCGCCGAGCAGCTCGGCGGACGCCTCCGGCTCCAGGTGCTCGGCCACCCCTTCCAGCACGGTCGCCCGCGCGGTCCTGTCGGAGCACGTGGCCATCAGCTCCAGGGCCCGGCGCAGCGGCTCGCGAGGCTCGCGGACCCGGGCGAGCTCGACGTTCATGTACGCCCTGAGCTGGGCTGACACTTCGACGTCGAGCGCCAGTGCCGTCTCCAGCAGCCGGGCGGCCTCCTCCGGGTGGCCGGTGCGCCTGGCCAGCTCGGCCCTGGCGTGCATGACCCTGGCCACGATCGCCTGGTCGTCGGACCGCACGGCCGACTCCCACGCCTGTCCGAGCGCGCGGGCCGCTCCGGCATGATCGCCCGCCCGCCCTTTGAGCTGGCCGACCCGGATCAGGAACGTCATCGGCCCGAGCGGCGTGTCGAGCCCGGACAGCTCGGCGGCCAGCCGCTCCGGCTCCTCCGCCAGGGTTACCGCCGTGGCGAAGTCCCCGTGGTTCTCCGCGACCAGCGACAACCAGAAGAGCCCGGCCCACTGCCCCCACCGGTCCCCGACGGCCCTGAACCCGTCGACCGCCGGCACCAGCAGGTCCTCGGCCCCGGCCACCGCCCCGTACTCGAACCGCACGATGCCGGTGGCCAGCAGCGCCGCCGACCTCGTCCACAGGTCGGGATGGTCGCGCAGCCGCCCCGACTGCCGCTCGGTGAGGCTCACCACGTCGGCGGGCGTCCCGACCCCGGCCAGCGCCCACGAGTTCAGGGCGGCGGGATGGTCGGACTCCAGCACCGCCTCGGTCGGCGCGAACCCCGCCAGCACCCGGCAGATCCCGTGCGCCAGCTCCCGCCCCGGCGGCGGCGTGTCGCCCACTCTTCGCAGCACCGACGCGGCCTGCTCGTTGATCTCGCGATGCCGGCCGCGGATGATCCACGACCAGAGCCGCGGCAGGATCACCCGGAGCGGGTCGTCGGAGTGGCGCAGCGCCGCGTCCAGGTTGCCCTGCTCGGCGTCCAGCACGGCCAGCCACTTGAGCTGTTCGCCGGTCCGCAGGTGGGGGTCGGCGGTCTCGGCCAGCTCGGTGTAGTAGCGGGCGTGGGCCTGGCGCAGCTCGGGGAGGTCGGCGGCGGCGTACTGCCTGATGGTCTCCAGCATGGTGTAGCGGTCGCCGGAGACCGCGATGAGCGACTTGTCCACCAGCGAGGAGAGCAGATCGAGGTCGCCGCCGCAGACCTGGGAGATCGCCTCGTACGTGGCGCCGCCCGAGAACACCGTCAGGCCCCTGAGCAGCTCGCGTTCGCGGTCGGAGAGCAGGTTCCAGCTCCAGTCGATGACCGCGCGCATGGTGCGGTGGCGCGGCTCCGCCGTACGGCCGCCGCGGAAGGCCAGCCGGTCGCCGAGTTGCCGCACCAGGACGGACAGCGGCATCGTACGCAGGCGCGCGGCGGCCAGCTCGATGGCCAGCGGGATGCCGTCCAGCTCGCGGCAGATCCGCGCTGCCTCTTCCGGCTCTACCCGCAGGTCGGGCCGGGCGGCGGCGGCCCGCTCCGCGAACAGCTCGGCCGCCTTCCCCTCGGGCAGCGGCAGCACGTGGTGCAGGGTCTCGCCGGGGATGTCGAGCGGCTCCCTGCTGGTGGCGAGGATCCGCAGGCCCGCCACCTCGGACAGCAGCGTACGGGCCGTCGTGGCGGCCTCCTCGATCACGTGCTCGCAGTTGTCCAGCACGATCAGCGGCGCGGTGCCGCGCAGGGCCCTGACCGGGTCGGTCGTCCTGAGCGCGCCCTCCAGGGCGGCCCGTACGCCGGTGGCGGTGGCGAGCTCGACCAGCCAAACGCCGTCCGGCACGTGCAGGCCCGCGGCCACCTCCACGGCCAGCCGCGTCTTCCCCGCGCCGCCCGGCCCGACGAGCGTGACCAGCCTGGCCCTGCCGAGCCGGTCCTTCAGCCGGGACATGTCCTCGGAGCGGCCCACGAAACTCGTGAGGCGGGCGGGCAGGTTGCTCTTCGGCTCGGCGTCCCGCAGCGCCTCCAGGTGGGCTTCCCGCAGCTCGGGCCCCGGGTCCACGCCCAGCTCCTCGGCCAGGGCCGCCTTGATCCGCTCGAAGAGCGCGAGCGCTTCTGCGCGTCGGCCCTGGGTGGTGAGGGCGCGCATGAGCAGGGCGTGGAACGGCTCCCGTAAGGGATGCGCGGCAACCAACCCCTCCAACTCCGCCACCAGCCCAGCCCCCCGTTCGGGGTGGTCGGGGTGGTCGGCGGTTGTGGCGCCCTGGGCAGCGGCCGGATCGGTGGTGATCGTCGCGCTCAGGTCGGCGGCGATCCTCGTGGCCAGGGCGGTCAGGCGCAGCTCCTCCAGGCGGGCCGCCGGGGCCGTGGCGAAGGGCAGATCGGCCGCGTCGGCCAGCGCCGGACCCCGCCACAACGCCAGTGCCCGGCGCACGTCACCGGCCCGTACGAGCCGCTCGAACGCCCACGCGTCCACCTCACCCGGCGGAACATCCAGCACGTATCCGGCGGGATGGGACGAGATCACGCCCGGCGCCTCCCTGCGCGCCCTGGACACCAGCGACTGCAGCGCCGCCATCGGATGCGCCGGCGCCTCACCCGGCCACAGGTCGTCGATCAGCCTGTCCGTGGTCACGACGCGTCCGGGGTCGAGCGCCAGCCGCACCAACAGCGCCCGCACCCGGGCACCGCCGACCGCGCCCCCCGCCACCTGAAGCGGCCCCAGAATCCCGACCCGCATCCACCCTCCCCGCCCGGACCCCAGCGTACGCACCCCACACCCTCCCACCGCAGCCCCATCCCCCTCCGCACTTCGGCCGGGGCCCTTGGGGAGGAGGTTGGGTGGCCCGGCTATCGCGCCCGCGCCCCGCGCCCCGCGCTTGGGGGTTTGGGCTTCGGGGTGGGACGGGCGATCAGGGCGTGAGGTGGGAGTCGAGGAGGTCGGCGGGGAGGTGGGGGACGGTGGCTTCGGTGAACTCGGGGAGTCCCACCACCAGCCCGTCCTCCCCGACCCCCAGCCCCGCCTTGGCCGGGTGCTTGCGGATGTGCCGGGGCTCGAAGTTGTAGAAGCTGCCCGTCCCGTAGTCGATCCGTACGCTCTCCAGCGACGGCCGCGCGCTGGCCAGGCACGCCCCCATCGGCAGGCCCAGGTCGGTCGGGGAGGTCAGGGTGTGGAGGTTGCCGGCCACGACCAGCGCGGGTTCGGCGTGGGCCGCCAGCACCCGTTGCGCCATCAAGGCGTCGCGCTGCGACCAGTCGCCCGTGTTCGTCCACCCGTCGAACAAGGTGACCCGCAGCCCCGGCACGGCTCGCAGCACCGCGAGGTGGCCGGCGGTGATGGCGCCGCTGCCGAGCCACCAGAGCGGGTGGTCCAGCCCGGTCCCGTCGGTGAGGTAGCGGTCGAGCTGCGGCTTCAGCTCCTCGGGCCATTCCAGGGCCAGGCCGGTCAGGCCGAGCAGCCGCATGAGCCCGAGGATGACGAGCGGGTTCTCCCTGACCCCGTGCACCTCGCCGAGGAGCAGCAGCCCGCACGCGTCGAGCGACCGTCTGGCCCGGTCGAGCGCCGCCGCCTCGACGGGCAGCTCGTACGCGTCCGGATCGAACTCCGCGACCGCCAGCAGGAGGCCGTCCATCGTGTCGACGCCTGGCATGCCTCCACACTCTTCGCCCGGCCCCTCCCGCGCAACAGGCCGGGTCAGGAGAACACCTTGGCCTTCAGCGCAGGGAAGCGCTGGACCACCCGGAGGAAGACCTTGAACCCCGTCCGGCTCACCCTGCCGCCGCCGACGAACTGCTCGGCCGCGCGCATCGAGTCGCGGACGGCGGCGAAGCCGTACTCGCGCATCCGGGCCTCGTACCCCGCGATGGCCTCAACAGGATCGCCCCCGCTGGTGAGGGCGGCGCAGAGCAGGCGCGCGTCGCGCAGCGCGGTGTTCGCGCCGATGCCGCGCATCGGCGTCATGCTGTGGATGGCGTCGCCGAGCAGGGTGATGTTCGTGGCGGGCCAGGGGTCGATGGGGATCGAGGTACGGATCGGCAGCAGCGTGATCGTGTCGGGGTCGGACCGGCCGACCACCGTGCGCAGGTCGGGGTGCCAGGATTCGATCTTCCGGGCCACGGTTGCCTGGAGCTGCTCGCCCGACATTTCGGAAATGTTGGTGGGGAAGGCGGCGCCGGGCGCGCCGAACGCCCACAGGATGTAGCTGCTGGAGTTGTCCATCAGCGCGCCCTCCTGCTCCGTCACCCCGAACTCGCCGTACGCCACCCCGTCGCCCAGGTCGTGCGGCGCGGTGAAGAACCCCATGCCGCTGGGCGGGATGACGCTGTTCGGACCGTCGAGCAGCCGCGGCGCCACGAGCTTCCTGGTCTCGGCGGTGATCGGGAACTTGCCCGCCACCGTCGTGATCCCCGTGTCCACCCGCTCGGCGTGCGGCAGGTACTGCTTACGCACCCGCGAGTTCCCGCCGTCGGCGGCGACCACGATGTCCGCGGTCGCGCTCGTGCCGTCCGCGAAGAACAGCTCGACCCGCCCGTCGGGGAGCCGCTCGTACCTCTCGTACGTCTTCCCGAACCGTACGACGTCGTCGAGCCCCGACAGCAGCACCTGCCTGAGCGTGATGCGGCTGGCCGAGTGGTGGTCGTCGGCCGGGTCGGCCGCCGTGGGCGCCTCGATCAGCGCGAGCCGACTCAACCGCTCGGTGATGAAGCCGAAGTCCTGCCCGCCGTGCCGCCCGGTCGTGTCGAGGAACGCCTGCCACAGATGCGCGGGCAGGCAGTCGTGCAGGGCGCGGGCGCCGTTCGGGTCGATGTGCACGCGGTAGCCCTGCAGCCGGTCGGCCGGGGTCCTGTCCCGCTCGTAGACGGTCACGTCGAGCCCTGCCTTGCGCAGTCCCTGGGCCAGGCAGAGCCCGCCGATGCCGCCACCGATGATCGCGATGTTCCGTGTCATGGCTCGACTATCATCCATTCGGATGATTCTGTCAACCATCCGGATGGATGATAGAGTGCGGGCCATGAGACGAGCGCCCGAAGAGAAGCAGCGCGACCCCGAGCGCACGAAGGCCCGCATCCTGCAGGCGGCGCTGGAGGAGTTCGCGGCGAAAGGGTTTGCGGGGGCGCGTGTCAGCGAGATCGCCACCAGGGCCGGGGTGAACAAGCAGCTGATCTCGTACTATTTCGGTGGCAAGGAGGGCCTCTATGAGGCCCTGACCGCGCGCTGGCAGGCCGAGGAGAGCGGGTTCGCCGACCGGTCGGCCTCGCTCGGCTCGCTCGCCGCCGAATACGTGCGGGCCAACGCCGCCCGCCGCGACTACGGCCGGCTGATGCTCTGGCGGAGCCTCACCGACGACGGGCCGCCCGATCCTTCCTTCGTCGAGGACGTACGCCGGGATCTGGAGCTCCTGCGCGAGCGCCAGCGGGACGGGGAGATCCCCGCGGACCTCGACCCGGCGGCGGTGCTGGTGGCGCTGTTCTCGATGGCGGCGGCCGGCATCGCGTTCCCGCAGCTCGTCCAGGCGGTGTGGGGGCGGGATCCGGCGTCGCCGGAGTTCGCCGAGCACTATGCGCGGGAGGTCGAGAAGCTCGTGGGCCACCTGCGGGGTTCGTGACGGTCCGGGGTCCGGGCGGTGGTTTCCTTGTACTCATGCCTGATCTCGTGGTGGACGGCAGCGGCAAGCTCTGCGTGCAACTGCTCATCGAACTGCGCGGTCACGTGCGCCAGGCCGGTCCCGGAGCGGTGATCCATCTCATCGCCACCGATCCCGCCGCGCCCGTCGACCTGCCTGCCTGGTGTCATCTGACCGGGCACACGTACCTGGGGCCGGTGCCGGGGGCGGAGCCGCCGACGTACGCGCTGCGCGTGGCCGGGGCCGCCAAGGAGACCGAGGACGCCAAGCCCTGGCACGTGGCTTAAGCGGTTAATTCCCTTACCGAATGGGGTGGCCTAGAGTATGAGGGTTATCCGGTTCAGAGAGGGAGTCCGTGAAGCGACCCACGATCGCCGACATCGCCGGCCGGGCGGGAGTGTCCAAAGTGGCGGTCTCCTACGCGCTCAACGGGCAACCGGGCGTATCGGACGCGACGCGGGCCAGGATCGTCGCCATCGCCGAGGAGATCGGCTGGCGGCCCAACAGCGCGGCGCGAGCGCTCAACGGCGCCAGGGCCAACTGCGTGGGCCTCGCGCTCTGCCGTCCCGCCCGCATCCTGGGCGTGGAGCCGTTCTTCATGGAGCTGATCAGCGGCATCGAGGGCGTGCTCGCAGACCGCTCGTACGCGCTGCTGCTCCAGGTCGTCACGAGCCATGAGCGGGAGAGCGAGGTCTACCGGCGCTGGTGGGGCGAGAGCCGCATCGACGGTGTGTTCCTGGTCGACCTGCACTATTCGGACTCCAGAGTGGTCGAGCTGGAGCGGTTGGGGATGCCGGTCGTCGTCATCGGACATCCCACCGAGTCGGGCTCGCTGTCGGCGGTCTGGTCGGACGACGGCGAGGCCGTGCGCGAGACCGTCGGCTACCTGGTGGCGCTGGGCCACCGCCGGGTCGCGCGGGTGGCGGGGCTGCCGGAGCTGGTCCATACGACCGTCCGCGACCAGGCGTTCGAGCAGGCGTGCGAGGGCGTGGCCGAGCACGTGACCGTGCACACCGACTACACCGGCGAGGAGGGCGCCAGGGCCACCCGGCGGCTGCTCAGCTCGCCCAACCGGCCCACGGCGATCATCTACGACAACGACATCATGGCCGTGGCGGGCATGTCCGTGGCCCAGGAGATGCGGGTCGAGGTGCCGCGCGACCTGTCCATCGTGGCCTGGGACGACTCGCCACTGTCCCAGGTCGTCCGGCCGCCGCTGACCGCGCTCACCCGCGACATCCCCGCGTACGGGGCGCACGCCGCCCAGCGGCTGCTCGCGCTGATCGCGGGCGAGACCGTGCCCCCGTACGAGGACCAGGCGGCCGTGCTCACGCCGCGCGGCAGCACCGGTCCCGCTCACTCCGTGTAGCGGCGGCCTCGGCGCGTGCCGCGGGCGGGGCGGGCGGCTGGCAGACCGCCGTGTCCCGACCCGCGGCACGTGCCGTCCCCTCCTCCGCGGCACAGCCCGGAGCCGCCATGAACTCCCCCCGGCTCCAACCCTGACGGAGTACGCGGAAGAGCGCCTGAGTACCCCTATACCTGAACGAGATGAGACCGTGACCAGGCGTAGTGACCATGATCGGGGCTTAACGGCTGGTCAGGTGGGTAGGCGGGCGATATGACCCGCTGAGGGGGTAACAATGGTCGAGCCGGGCCCATGGATCGAGGGGTACGTACGTGCCTGGAACTCCAACGATCCCGACGACATCGCCGCGTTGTTCACCGAGGACGCCGTCTACTACACCGAGCCGTACAGCTCTCCGTGGCAGGGGCGGGACGAGATCGTCTCGCAGTGGCTCGGGCGGCAGGACAAGCCTGGTGAGACCGAGTTCGGGTGGCATCCGGTGAACGTGGCCGACGACGTCAGTGTTATCCAGGGGGTCACGACATATCCCGACAAAACGTACAGTAATCTATGGGTGATCAGGTTTGTGCCCGATGGCCGGTGCCGTGAATTCACCGAATGGTGGATGCGGCATGATGCCAAATGATGCAATGGGCCGAGCCGTCTTCATCCGAGGAGATCCGTTGAGAGACAACCTCGACCTCGCCGCGAGCGCCCAGGAACTGGCAGACGCCGCCCCGACGGGATCGATCGACCACGCCGCAGCGTCGTCCGTGGCCATCACGCTCGCCACCACTCGCGACATCACCGATGCCAGGAAGACGCTGGACGGGGTCTCCCCGGAAGAGGTCCGGGAGGCGGCCCTGGCCCTCTTCGAACAACTGTCGACCGGCGGCTGACGCCTGGAACCCGGGCTCGGGCGCCGCATCCGCCGCGCCCGAGCTTTCGCATGCCCTGGGACCGGTGGGAGCCGAGCGCGCCAGAGGTCAGGTGGTGAGGCGGGTCCGGATGGCGTGGCGGGCTCGGGAGGGGGCCGCCGGGTCGTGGTGGAGCTGGAGGGCGTGGTTCAGGGCCATGACCGCGCCGAGCAGCTCGAACGCGAGCTGATCCGGATCCGTCCCCGCGGGCAGCTCGCCCGCGTCCACCGCGCGCCCGGCCTCCTTGCGCAGCCGTCCGCGCCAGACGTCGAACCTGGCCTCCACCGCGTCCCGCACCGGCCCCGGCCGGCCGTCGAACTCGTGGGCCGCGGCCACGAAGAAGCACCCGCCGGGGAAGACCCCGCGCTCCAGGTAAGAGATCCACGCCTCGCACAGCACCCGCAGGCGGGTCAGCCCGGGTGCGGCGGGCCGGGCGGGCTCCCAGACCTCGGCGCGGAAGATCTCCCCGGCCCGGTCGAGGACGGCGAGCTGCAGCGCCTCCTTGGAGCCGAAGTGCCCGAGCACTCCTGACTTGCTCATGCCCAGCTCACCGGCGAGGCGGCCGATGGTCAGCCCTTCGAGCCCCTCCGCGGAGGCGATGGCGACCGAGCGCTCCAGGATGGCCGCACGCGTGCCGAGGGCCTCGGCGACGGATCTGCGGGGACTCATGCCGGCAGTTTAGCGTCCGAACGTTCGCTTGCTATAGTCCGGCCTCATGACGGGATCACGACTTGTCGCCACAGGCCACTATCAACCAGCAAAAATCCTGACAAATGATGAGCTGGCGGCCATGGTGGACACCAACGACGAGTGGATAACCAAGCGCGTCGGCATCCGTACGCGGCACGTGGCCGAACCCGACGAGACCGTGACCGACCTGGCCCAGCACGCCGCCGCGAAGGCCCTGACGGCGAGCGGCCTGGACGCCGCCGACATCGACCTCCTGCTGATCGCCACCTGCACCCAGACCGAGCGCGCCCCGAACATCGCCTCCCGCGTCGCCGCCCGGCTCGGCGTGCCCAGCGCGGGGCTGATGGACGTCGGCGTGTCGTGCTCCGGCTTCACCCACGCCCTTGCCGTCGCCGACCACGCCATCCGCGCCGGCGCGGCCACGAACGCCCTGGTCGTGGGGGCGGACAAGATGACGGCCGTCACCGACTGGACCGACCGGACCACATGCGTGCTGACCGGCGACGGCGCGGGAGCGGCCGTGATCAGCGCGGCCCCGGAGGCCGAGATCGGCCCCGTGGTGTGGGGCTCCGCGCCGGAGCTGGGCACCGCCGTACGCATCGAGGGGACCCCGACCCGCTTCTCCCAGGACGGCCAGACCGTCTACCGCTGGGCCACCACCCAGCTCCCCGACATCGCCAGGAAGGCGTGCGAGCGCGGCGGCGTACGGCCGGAGGACCTGGCGGCGGTGGTCTTCCACCAGGCGAACCTGCGCATCATCGAGCCCGTCGCGGCCAAGCTCGGCGCGGTCAACGCGATCGTGGCGCGCGACGTGGTCGAGTCGGGCAACACCTCGGCCGCGAGCGTGCCGCTGGCGCTGTCCAAGCTGCTGGAGCGGGGTGAGGTCCGGAGCGGGGCGCCGATGCTGCTGTTCGGGTTCGGAGGGAACCTGTCGTACGCGGGCATGATCGTCCGCTGTCCCTGACGGGCCCGCCTCGGAAGCTCCCCCTGACGGGCCCGCCTCAGGAGACGCCCGGCGGGGAGGTGGAGTCGCGGATCACGAGCTGGCAGGGCATCTTGTGCACCCCGGGCGTCGCCTTCCCGTCGATGGCGGCGAACAGGTGCTGGGCCGCGGTGCGCCCCAGCTGCTCCAGGTTCATGTCCACGGTGGTCAGGGCGGGCCGGGTCTCCGTGGACAGCACCTCCCAGTTGTCGTAGCCGACCACCGCGATGTCCTCCGGCACCCGCCGCCCGCGTTCCCTGGCCGTCTCCACGAAACCGGCCGCGATCTGGTCGCTGCCGCAGAACACCGCGTCGACCTCCGGCTCGGCCATCAGCAGCATCTCGGCCGCGTGCCGCCCCCACCGCTGCGACCACGGGCCCGACAGCGTCTGCCCCGCCTGCGGCAGCCCCGCCTGCGCGAGCGCCTGGCGCAGGCCCTCCTCGCGGTCGCGGGACGCCTTGTAGTGCGTGGGCCCCGTGATGTGCGCGATCCTGCGCCGGCCCATCGCCAGCAGGTGGTTCACGGCCATGGCGGCCGCGCCGACGTCGTCCGGCACGAAGGACACGTCCGACGGGTCGTCCGAGGGGCCGTAGGCGTACACGACCGGCACCGGCAGGTCCTTGCTCACCGACGGCCGCGGGCTCGTGCTCTCGCCCACCACGATCAGCCCGTCCACCCGGCGCGACAGCAGCGCCCGTACGTGGTGCTGCTCCCTGATCGCGTCGCCGCGCGCGTCGCAGAGCAGCACGGCCATCTCGCCGGCCCCGAACGCGTCCTCCGCCCCGAGGAGCACCGGAATGCCGAACCGGCCGACGCTGTCGGAGGTCAGCAGGCCGACCGTGCGCGTCTGTCCTGAGATCAGCCCCCTGGCCAGGGCGTTCGGCTGGAAGGAGAGCTCCGCCGCGGCGGCGAGCACCCGCTCGCGCGTCGCGGCCCGCACGTCCTGGCGCCCGTTGAGTGCTTTGGACGCCGTGGCGATCGAGACCCCCGCCAGCGAGGCCACATCGGAGATGGTCGCCCGCTTACTCGCCATGTTTCGAAACCCTTTTCGTCACCTGTGAACTGCATAGAACCCTAGCACCCATTGACATGGACTCTTGTTTCTTCTACGTTTCCGAAAACCTTTAAGTCCAGGAGCACAACATGAGACGAAGGCTGGCCGGGATCTCCCTCCTCGGTGTGTTAGCGCTCACAGCGGCGGCCTGCGGCAGCGGCGGCGGTGGTGGTGGGGGCAGCACGCCGTCGGCGGAGAGTCCCGTGACGATCACCATGTGGACCCGTGCGGCCACCCAGACGCAGAGCGAGCGGCTGGTCAAGGCCTACAACAGCAGTCACAAGAACATTCAGGTCAAGCTCACCGTCATCCCGACCGACAACTATCAGCCGCGCATCGCCGCGGCGGCCGGTGCCAAGCAGCTCCCCGACGTGTTCGCGGCCGACGTCATCTTCGTCCCGAACTACACCTCTCAGGGTCTGTTCATGGACATCACGGACAGGGTCGCGAAGCTGCCGTTCAAGGACGGCCTGGCCCCCTCTCACATGAAGCTCGGAACGCTCGACGGGAAGATGTACACGCTCCCGCACACGCTCGACCTGTCGGTCTGGTTCTGGAACAAGGACCTCTACCAGAAGGCCGGGCTCGACCCGGAGCAGGGGCCGAAGTCGCTGAAGGAGTTCGCCCAGCAGGCGACCACGATCCAGGAGAAGCTCGGCAAGGACGGCAAGGTCCACGGCACCTTCTTCGGCGGCAACTGCGGCGGCTGCTACGTCTTCACATTCTGGCCCTCCGTCTGGGCCGCCGGCGGCCAGGTCATGAACGCCGAGGGCACCCAGTCGCTCAACGACCAGGCCGCGATGACCGACGTGTTCAAGATCTGGCGCGACCTGTACGACAAGAAGGTCACCGGGCCGACCGCCAAGGAGGAGCAGGGCCCGACCTGGACCGGTTTCTTCCCCAAGGGCGAGATCGGCGTCATGCCGATGCCCTCCACCACGCTCGGTCTCATGCCCAAGGACATGAAGATCGGCGTCACCCCGATCGCCGGCCCCGACGGCGGCGAGTCCACGTTCGTGGGCGGCGACTCCGTCGGCATCTCCGCCACGTCCAAGAACCCGGACGCGGCCTGGGACTTCCTGTCCTGGACGGTCTCCGACGACGCCCAGGTCGAGGTCATGGCCAAGAACAAGGACGTGCTCGCGCGTACCGACCTGGCCAGCAACAAGTACTCCGCTGAGGACCCGCGCGTGGTGCTGATCAACTCGCTGGTGGCCAAGGGCCAGACGCCGTACGCGCTGCGCTTCGGCCAGACCTTCAACGACCCGCAGGGTCCGTGGCTGCGCTACGCGCGCGAGGCCGTGTTCGGTGACGCCTCGAAGCTCCCGCAGCTCAACGCCGAGATCACGAAGTCACTTCAACAATGACTCTGACGATGAACCGAACCGGGCGGCGGGCGGCGCACTCCGCGCCTTCCGCCCGGTGGCGGAGCAGGAAGGTACAGGGTTGGCTGTACACGGCTCCGACGGCCGTCATCGTGGGCGTGCTCTTCATCGCGCCCCTCGTGCTGGTCGTCTGGATGTCACTGAACCGCTGGCCCCTGCTCGGTCAGGCCACGTTCAACGCCCCCGCCAACTACCTCAAGATCGGCGACAACCCGCTCTTCATCGACGCGATCCTCTTCACGCTCAAGTACACGGCCATCACGACCGTCCTGCTGTCGGCCGTGGCGCTCGGACTCGCCATGCTGGTGCAGGACCGCAAGCCGGGCATCGGCTTCTTCAGGACCGCGTTCTTCCTGCCCGGCGCCGTGGGCTTCGCCGCCGCCGGTCTGCTCTTCTACGGGATGCTGAACAACGACTTCGGCCCCATCGACCCCCTGCTCCAGGCGCTGCACATCACCAGCGAGCCGGTCAAGTGGATCGGCACGCCGAACATGGCGCTGTTCTCCACGATCACGCTGGTGCTGTGGCGCTTCGCCGGGTTCAACATGCTCATCCTGCTGACCGGCCTGCAGGCCATCCCGACCGAGGTGTACGAGGCCGCGAGGAGCGACGGCGCCAACCGCTGGCAGATCTTCACCAAGATCACGCTCCCGCTGCTGCGCCCGACGCTGGCCCTGATGCTGATCCTCAGCGTCACCGGCTCGCTGCTGGCCTTCGACCAGTTCTTCGTCTTCACCAACGGCGGCCCCGACAACAGCACGGTCTCGATGGTCATGGTCGTCTACCGCGACGCGTTCTTCCGCTTCGACCTCGGCGGCGCGGCGGCGCTCTCGGTCGTCCTGCTGGTCGCCCTCGTCGGGCTCAACACGCTGATGATGCGGAGGCTGCGATGAGCCGTTACCTCACGCTGTCCGCCCTGGCGGTGCTGTTCCTGTTCCCCCTGGTGTGGAGCGGCTACGCCTCGTTCGAGGAGCCGGGCAACTACCTGGAGATGGCCCGCTTCGGCGAGGGGCTCGGCACGTACGCGACCAACAGCGTGCTCGTCTCGGTGATGACGGTGGCGGGCACGCTGGTCGTCTCCGCGCTCGGCGGCTACGGCTTCGCCCGCTTCGACTTCCCCGGCAAGAACCTGCTGTTCCTGGCCACGCTGGCGATCCTCATGGTGCCGTACGCGACGATCCTGATCCCGCTCTACGTGCTGCTCGGCTACCTCGGCCTGCAGAACTCCCTGGTCGGGCTCTCGCTGGTGTTCGTCATGTTCCAGCTGCCGTTCGCGCTGTTCATGATGCGCAACGCGTTCGAGGCGGTGCCGCGCGAGCTGGAGGAGGCCGCGCTGGTGGACGGCTGCGGCACGTTCAGGGCGTTCGCCAGGATCCTGCTGCACGCCGTGCGGCCGGCGCTGATCACGGTGGGCCTGTTCGCCTTCCTGGCGTCGTGGAACGACTTCTTCGCGCCGCTCATCCTGCTCAACGACGGCGCGTCGTTCACCCTGCCGGTGGCCGTGGTCAGCATGACGCAGCAGACGTTCGGCGCCATCGACTACGGCATGCTCCAGGCCGGCGTCATGGTCATGGCCTTCCCCTGTCTCATCCTCTTCATCGTGCTGCAGCGCCACTACGTGCGCGGATTCATGTCAGGAGCTCTGCGTGGCTAACCCTGTCCTGCCCTCATCGGGCGTCCTGTCCCCCCTCGGCCTCGACGCGGTACGGCTGCTCCCCGGCTTCTGGGGCGACCGGGCCGCGCTCAACCGCGAGGTCACGATCGCCCACTGCCAGGAATGGGAAGAGCGAGAAGGCTGGATCGGCAATTTCCGGGGCGAGCGGCCCCGCCGGGGGCGGGAGTTCAGCGACTCCGAGATCTACAAGCTGCTGGAGGCCATGGCCTGGGCCGACCACCCGGCGCTGCCCGAGCTGGCCGAGACCGTGGCCCAGGCCCAGGAGGGTGACGGCTACATCAACACCCGCTGGTCCGGCAGCCGCTACACCGACTTCGAGTGGGGCCACGAGCTCTACTGCTACGGGCACCTGATCCAGGCCGGGGTCGCCCGCCTGCGCATGCACGGCGAGGACCGGCTCACCCAGGTCGTGATCAAGGCCGCCGACCACGTGTGCCGCCGCTTCATGGAGGGCACCCAGACCTGCGGCCACCCGGTGATCGAGATGGCCCTCGTCGAGCTCTACCGCGTGACCGGCACCGAGCGCTACCTGGAGATGGCCCGCCGCTTCGTCGAGCGCCGCGGCCTGCCCGCGCTCGCCGACATCCCCTTCGGGCGCATCTACTACCAGGACGACATCCCGGTCAGGCAGGCCCAGGTGTTCCGCGGGCACGCGGTGCGCGCGCTCTACCTTGCCTCCGGCGTGGTGGACGTGGCGGTCGAGACCGGCGACCAGGAGCTGCTGAAGGCGATCGAGTCCCAGTGGGAGCGCACGGTGGCCCGGCGTACCCACCTGACCGGCGGCATGGGCTCGAGGCATGCCGACGAGTCGTACGGCGAGGACTACGAGCTGCCGCCGGACCGGGCCTACAACGAGACCTGCGCGAGCATCGCCTCCGTCATGCTGGCGCACCGGCTGCTGCTGGCCACGGGCGACGTCCGCTACGCCGACCTCGCCGAGCGCACCCTGTACAACATGCTCGCCACGGGGGTGGCGCTGGACGGCAAGTCGTTCTTCTACGCCAACCCGCTGCAGGTGCGGGTGCCGGCGGTGCCGCTGGAGGGGGTCAACCACGCGGCGGAGGGCGGGCTGCGCTCGCCCTGGTTCGACGTGTCCTGCTGCCCGAACAACATCGCCCGCACGATGGCCTCGCTGGCCGCGTACGTGGCCACGACCACCGCGGACGGGATCCAGATCCACCACCACACGCCGTCGGAGATCCGGCACGACGGCCTGGCGGTACGCGTGGAGACCGGCTACCCGTGGACCGGCTCGGTGAGCGTGCGGGTGCTGGAGGGCGGCGAGGGCCGGATCGGGCTGCGCGTCCCCGCCTGGGCCACGGACGCCACGCTCGCCCACGTCCCGGCCTCCTCGCCGGAGGCGCCGCTGGCGGAGAGCCCGGCGGTGCGCCCGGTGGATCCCGGTTACGCCTACGTCGAGGGGCCGTGGCGGGCCGGTGACGAGATCCGGCTGGAGCTGCCGATGGCGCCCAGGTGGACGTTGCCCGATCGGCGGATCGACGCGCTGCGGGGGAGCGCGGCGGTGGAGCGGGGGCCGCTGGTCTACTGCGCCGAGTCGGTGGCCGACGAGCCGGCGCTGGGCGACCTGACCGCGCGGGTCCAGCCGCCCGTGGAGCACCACGAGGCGGACGGCGTGGTGGAGCTGGAGGTGGAGGCGTCGTTGGGTGCCGGCGCCGGCAACGGCTGGCCGTACGCGCCCGCCTCCGACGGGCAGGCGGGTGGCGCCGACGTCAGGCTCCGGCTCGTGCCCTACCACCGGTGGGGCAACCGCGGCCCCGCGACCATGCGTGTCTGGCTACCGATCTAGGAGAGGCAAGTGCGTAAACCGTTGGTGTGCTTAGCTGTGTTAACGCTCACAGCTTCGCTTGCCGCGTCACCTTCGTACGCCGCCCAGGACGACCTGGGGATGCCGGTGTTCACGGGCGCAGACCCGGTGCCCGCCGAACCCGTGGCGTACCACCCCCGCAAGATGATGGAGGAGATCTACAAGAAGGAGAAGGGCGGCGACTCGTACTGGATCGACCGCATGCTGGCCCGCCCCGGCGACGATCCGGCGGGCCCGTGGTTGATGACGCGCGGGCGGGCGCTGTTCATGAAGGAGCACGATCCCTCGGTCATCGGCTTCGGTGGGTTCGTGGCGTATTGGGAGAGCATCGACAACCGCGGCGCGTACGAGGTCTCGCTGGGCACCCAGCTCGCCGAGGACGTCTCCAAGCGCCTGCAGATGCCCAGCCACTGGACCGGGCAGTATACGGGTGACGGCCTGTCGGTCGGGGTGAAGAAGTTCATCACCCACGAGAACGTGGCCGTGACGACGCTGGAGATCACCAACACCGGGTCCGCGGCGCGCTCCGTGCCGATCACCGTGACCTCGCCGTACACCAGGACGCCCGACGGCGACCGCGAGCTGACCGGGACCGTCTGGGCCAAGAACAAGCTGACCACGATCTTCCCCCGGCTCAGCGGTGACGGGCTGAAGGTCTCCGACGGCACGCTCAAGGGCTCGCTGACGGTCGAGCCGGGCAAGACCGTGCGCACCAAGGTGCAGATGGGCTTCGTCACCGACGAGCTGCCCGGGTCGCGGGCCGAGTACGACGGCTACAAGGGCCGCTCGCCCGAGAAGGCGCTGCGGCGCCAGCTCCAGGACTACAACGCCTGGTGGGCCGAGAACCTGCCCTACATCGACGTGCCCGACGAGAACATCAAGAAGTTCGTGTACTACCGCTGGTGGCTCATGCGCTTCAACTTCCTCGACGCCGACATCCCCGGGAACGACTTCCAGTTCCCCACGTCGGTCGAGGGGGCGCTGGGCTACAACAACGCGATCGTGCTGACCGTGCCGATGTTCGTGCAGGACCTGAAGTACCTGCGGGACCCGATCTACTCGTACGGGCCGTGGGTGTCGGCGGGCGAGGTCTCGCGCAACTCCAAGTACACCGACAATCCGGGCGACCCCGAGAACTGGTCGAACAGCTACACGCAGTACATCTCGGCCTCGGCCCTGGAGAGCTACCAGATCCACGGCGGCCAGCCGTCGATCCTGCGCAACCTGGCCCGCTACGCCGAGAAGGACGTGTACGGGCAGCTCAACGCCTATGACTCCAACAAGAACGGGGTCATCGAGTACGACCGGGAGTACATGACCGGCAACGACGCCGACGCGGTGTCGTTCCACTACTACGGGCGGGCGAACGAGCGGCTCGAAGGCGCGTACGTGTACGCCAACGCGATGGCGGCGGCGCAGGCGTACGAGCTGACCGGCGACCCGGGAGGTCGGTCGGGGTCGGTTGGTTGGGGGAACGCAGCCAAGGCGGCCGAGATGCGCGGGGTGGCCGACAAGGTCAAGAACGGCATCCTCACGCTGCTCTGGGACGAGCAGAACAAGCTGTTCAAGCACCGCGACCTCCAGACGGGCAACCTGATCCCGTGGAAGGAGTCCAACAACTACATCCCGTACGCCACCGGGCTCGTGCCGACGGACGACCCGAAGTACCGGGAGGCGCTGCGCCTGTGGACCGACCCGGCGGAATATCCGATCTTCCCGGCGTACACCGCCAACCAGAAGGACAAGGCGGAGGCCGCGGCCGCCGGTAACCCCGGCTCCAACAACTTCTCGCAGATCAACTCCACCCGGAACTTCGCGCTGTTCTCCAAGGCGCTGCGGCAGTACGCCTCGCCGTACATCACCGCCGACCAGTACAAGCAGCTCCTGTACTGGAACGCCTGGTCGCAGTACGTCGGCGGCGACACCCGCTACCCCGACGCCAACGAGTTCTGGGCCGACTGGAACCAGAGCACCAAGTCCATCGGCTACCGCTCCTGGATCCACCACACGATCCTGGGCAGCAGCAACTGGACCGTCATCGAGGACGTCATGGGCCTGCGCCCGCGTTCGGACGGCAAGGTCGAGCTCTGGCCGGTGGACATCGGCTGGGACCACTTCAGCGTCAACGGCATCAACTACCGGGGCCGTGACCTGACCATCGTCTGGGACAAGCCGGGCGACGGCACCAAGCACTACGCCGGGGTGCCCGAGGGGTACTCGATCCTGATCGACGGCAAGCGCAAGGTCACCCTGTCGGGGCTGGCGCACGCCGTCTGGGACCCGGCCACGGGCAAGGTCGAGGGCGGTCAGGTCGTGTACGCCGAGAAGGCCGCCTCGATGAAGGCCCCCGCCCAGGTCGAGCTGACGGGCGACCGCGTCGAGGACCTGTTCCAGAAGGCCGGCGTGGACCTGCGCTCCACCCGCCCGAACCTGGTCAAGTCCGCCACCGCCT
Organism: Nonomuraea sp. NPDC004186; assembly: GCF_053603495.1. Lineage (NCBI taxonomy): Bacteria > Bacillati > Actinomycetota > Actinomycetes > Streptosporangiales > Streptosporangiaceae > Nonomuraea > Nonomuraea sp. NPDC004186. Next base: position 98,504 of record NZ_JBSGFQ010000003.1, read on the forward strand.
CCCACGGCGACCCGGCCGGCGCGGTGGACGGCTTCACGATCAACGAGCCGTACTGGGGCAGCAAGGGCTCCGGCGACGCTCAGGACTGGCTGGCGGCGGACCTCGGCTCGGCCCAGAAGGTCGACCAGGTCAAGCTGTACTTTTACAACGACCGCAAGGCGGGCGGCTACCGCGAGCCCGCCTTCTACACGGTGCAGTACCAGGACGGCGACACCTGGAAGGACGTGCCGGGCCAGGCCAGGAAGCCGGCCCACCCGCGGGCCAACCTCAACGTGGTCCGGTTCCCGGCCGTCACGACGCAGAAGCTGCGGGTGCTGGTCACGCACCAGCCCGGTTACGCGACGGGGCTGAAGGAGGTGCAGGCGTACCTGACGGGCGCCGGCGCCGGCCCGGTCGCGAACAAGGCGCCGTCCGTGGTGGTCGTGCCCGATCCCACGTTCAGCCGCCCGGGCCAGGCCAGGTTCGACGCGGTGGTCAAGGACGACGCGTTGCCGTCGGGCAAGCTCACGACCCAGTGGGCCAAGGTCGACGGGCCGGGCGAAGCGTTCTTCACCAACCCGACGGGCACCGACACGGTGGTCTCGTTCTCCGAGGCGGGCGCGTACCGGCTGAAGCTCACGGCCACGGACGGCGAGAAGAGCAGCTCCACGACCGTGACCGTGACCGCGACGCCCCAGGCCGCGCAGGTGAACGTGGCGCCCAAGGCCACGCCCACGGCCTCCTACACCTCGCCGTGGGAGAAGGTCAACGCGATCAACGACGGCATCGACCCGCCGCGCTCCAACGACGGCGCCAACCCGCGCTGGGGCACCTGGCCGCAGCAGGGCACGCAGTGGGTGCAGCTCGAATGGCCGTCGGCGGTGCGGGTCGACAAGAGCGACGTGTACTTCTTCGACGACGGCGGCGGCGTGCGCGTCCCCGCCTCGTGGAAGATCCAGTACTGGGACGGCGACTCGTTCGAGGACGTCACCGGCGCCGCCTCCTACCCGAAGGCGGCGGACGCCTACAACACGGTCGCGTTCGACACCGTGACGACCTCGAAGCTGCGCGTCCAGCTCGAGGCCGGCGGGGCATCGGTCGGCCTGCTGGAGGTCAAGGCGTACGAGGTCCCGCCGGACTCCGTGCGCCCCGTGCACGTCCCCACCCTGGCCGGCACGCTGCCGAAGCTGCCCGCCACCGTGGAGACCCTCTACGCGGACGGCACCCGCAGCTCGGCCGCCGTCACCTGGCAGCAGGTGACGCCCGACCAGGTCAAGACCGGCGGCACCAGCTTCACGGTCGCCGGCCTGGCCGAGGGCGTGCGCCAGCCCGCCCGGGCCACCGTGTACGTCCGCACGACCGCGGCGGTGACGATCACCTCGATCGCCGAGGAGGCCGTCGCCGCCCGGGCCGGGGTCGCTCCCTCGCTGCCCAGGACCGTCGTGGCGACGTACAACGACGGGTCGAAGGACGGCTCCGTCGAGGTCACCTGGGAGGCGATCAGCCCTGACAAGTACGCCCAGCCGGGCACGTTCACGGTGAACGGTCAGGTGGCGGGCACGACGGTCGCCGCCAAGGCCACGGTTACCGTCGGGTAGCACCGATGCTCCCTGCCCTGGCTCAGCGGCAATCGCGGGCCAGGGCAGGGCCCCGCGGATAACGTCCCGGAAACGCCGTACGGATTCATCCCGATTAAGGGGTCATAATCCTCTTCTACGGGAGGCGTGCCGGGGATCGGGAGAGGCGGAGCGCGGGATGGCTGGGGGATTCGCCGAGGTCGCCGATGACGAGAAGCCGGGACGGGGGGTGAGAGTCGCCTCCGTGATCATGGCGGTGGTGTCGCCGGCGCTCACCGTGGTCGCGCTGCTGATCTGGGCCGGACTGCCCGAGGCGTGGACGCCCGAACGGACGGTGTCCCCGCAGACGGCCGCCGCGCTGACGTTTCCCGCGGTCGGCGCGTTCCTCATCTTCCACCGGCCCCGCCTCAACCTGGCGTGGCTGATGTGCGCGGGCGGCCTGGCCGCCGCCGTCAGCGACTTCGCGCAGGCGATGATGTTCCACGCCGCCGCCGGCGGCGACCTCGTCCTCGCGGGCTACCTGCGGCTGCCGGGCCACCTCGGCTGGGCGGTGTGCGGCGTGACGCTCACGATGGTGCTGCCGCTGTACTCGCCCGACGGCCGCCTGCCCTCGCCGCGCTGGCGCCTCGCCCTGGCGCTGGGCGTGGCCTCCATCACGGCCGACTTCCTGCGTGCCGTGTTCCGCGTGCCGGGGCCCGTCGAGGCGTACCCGTACCCCCAGGTCATCCCGAACCCGCTGCAGATCCCCGCGCTGGCCCCGTACGCGCCGACGGTCTCGGCGATCGCCTGGACGGGCATCTACGTCGCCATGGCGCTGTCGGCGCTGTCGCTGACGGTGCGGTTGCGGCACGCGGACTCCGTCACCAGGCGGCAGATCGGCTGGCCGCTGCTGGCGTTCGCCGGCTACATCGTGTTCCTGGTCGTGGCCGCGTTCGTGCCGGCGCTCACGTGGATCGCGTTCGGCTGGGCGGCGATCATCCCGGTCGCGATGGCGTTCTCGGTGATGCGGTACCGGCTCTACGGCATCGACACGGTGATCAGCCGGGCGTTCGTGGCCGCGGGCGTGGTGGCCGTGGTCAGCGCCGTCTACTTCGGCGCGGGCGCGCTGTCCGGCCTGCTCGTCTCCGGGTACGGCCAGGTGGCCGGGATCGCCGCCGCGCTGTTCGCGGGCGCCTTCTTCCAGCCGCTGCGGCGGGCGCTGCAGCAGGCCGTGGACCGGCTCCTGTACGGCGCCGTCGGCGACCCCGGCGTGCTGGCCGAGCGCCTGACCCAGGCGGTCCGGCGCGGCGACCCGGCCAAGGCGCTGACCTCGGTGGTGAGCGTGCTGCGCGACGGCCTGGCGGTCGAGGGCGTGGCCGTGGAGGTGGCCGACGGTGAGCCCCGCTACGTGGAGAACGGCCGGGTGGGCCCGATTCCCCGCGAGGTGCCGCTGGTCTGGCACGGGGAGCGGGTCGGCCGCCTGCTCGTCGGCCCGCCGGGCCCGCGCCGCTTCCCCGCCGCGCACAACGAGCGGGTGCTGGCCACGCTCACCCCGTACGCCGCGGACGTGGCCCACGCGGTGCGGATGGCGGCGGACCTGCAACGTTCCAGGGAGCGCATTCTGACGACCAGGGAGGAGGAGCGCCGCCGCCTGCGCCGCGACCTGCACGACGGGCTCGGCCAGACGCTCTCGGCCATGGCGATGACCATCAACATGGCCAGGCTCAGCCTCAAGAAGTCCCCGGAGGCCGCCGACGAGCTGCTACGGGAGCTGCACACGGGCATGGGCGCGGTCACCGGGGACATCCGCGAGCTCGTGTACGGCCTGCGCCCGCCCGCCCTCGACGACCTCGGCCTGGTCCGCGCGATCGGCGACCTGGCCGGGCAGTCGGCGCCGCCGGCGGAGGTCGAGGTACAGGGCGAGCTGTCGGAGCTGCCCGCGGCCGTCGAGGTGGCGGTCTACCGGATCATCCAGGAGGCGCTCACCAACGTCCGGCGGCACGCCCAGGCGTCCAGCTGCCGGATCGTCCTGCAGCGGGAGCGGTCGGTGCTGCGATTGCTGATCGCCGACGACGGCAAGGGGCTGCCCGAGGAGCATCGTGCGGGCGTGGGGCTCGGCTCGATGCGCGAGCGGGCGGCGGAGCTGGGCGGGATCTGCGTGGTCGGCGGTGAGCCCGGGGCCGGGACGCGGGTGGAGGTCATGCTGCCGCTCCTGACCGCGCCTCCGGCTGACATGAGCGTTCACTCATGACGTTTGCGCAGCTCAGTATTGGTGTTCATGCCTTGGCCCCCGCATAGTGGGCGCATGAAGTCCTCGCTGAAGGTCGCGGTCGTCGGGGACCGCGACAAGACGTTCGTCCCGCACGTGGCCACCGACGACGCGCTGGGCCACGCCGCCGATCACCTGGGAATCACGGTCGAGGTCCGCTGGCTGGCCACCGAGCCGCTCGAATCCGACCTGTCCGGCGTGCGGGCCGCCGACGCGCTGTGGTGCGCCCCCGGGAGCCCGTACCGCAGCCTGCGCGGCGCGCTGGCCGCGCTCCGGCACGGTCGCGAGCACGGCGTGCCCACCCTGGGGACGTGCGGCGGCAGCCAGCACATGGTGATCGAGTACGCCCGCCACGTGCTCGGGTTCGAGGACGCGCAGCACGCCGAGTACGACCCGTACGCGTCCAACCTGTTCATTTCCGAGCTGACCTGCTCCCTCGCGGGCCGGACCATGCCGGTCACGCTCACGCCCGGCTCCACGGTCGCGGCCCTGTACGGCGAGAGCGAGGTGAAGGAGCAGTACTACTGCAATTTCGGCCTCAACCCGGCCCACCAGAGCGCCCTGCACGAGGGCGGCCTGCGCGTGACGGGCGTGGACGACAGCGGCGAGGCCCGGGTGCTGGAGCTGCCCGGCCACCCGTTCTACCTGGCCACGCTCTTCGTGCCGCAGACGAGATCGCTGCCCGGACGGCCGCACCCGCTGGTCGTGGGGTTGCTGCGCGCGGCGCTATGACGTTCACGCAGCTCAGGATCCTGCTGGCGGTCGCGCGTACCGGCAACATGACCCGCGCGGCCGAGGAGCTGAACACCACGCAGTCCGCGGTCAGCCACGCCCTGCGCGGCCTGGAGAGCGAGCTCGGCCTCTCCCTGCTCGTCAGGGGGAGCCACGGGGTGCGCCTGACCAGCGCCGGGCGGGCCGTCCGCCGCCGCGCCACGCTCATCCTCACCCAGCTCGAAGCGCTGGAGCAGGAGGTGGCCGCGGCGCGCGGGGCGGACACCGGCAGCCTGCGCGTGGGCGTCATCCCCAGCGCCAACGCGCGCCTGCTGCCGCGGATCCTGCGGCTTTACGGTGAGTCGCACCCGCGCGTGCGGCTCACCGTGATCGAGGGGTCGGACGGGGAGGTGCTCGACTGGCTCAGGACCGGCGCCGCCGACGTCGGCACCCTCACGGCCGGCGCCGTGCCCGCTGACATGGCCACCGAGGTGGCGGGGTTGGTCACGCGCCCGCTGGCCACCGACCGGATGCTGGCCGTCCTGCCCAGCGGTCACGCGCTGGCCGAACATGCTTCCGTGCCGGTCGCCGAGCTGGCCAGGCACCCGTTCATCATGTCGACGGGCGGGTGCGAGCCGCTGATCACGGCCCTGGCTCGGGCAGCGGGGACGAGCCTGCGCTGCCACTACCGCGTCCGCGACACCGGCAGCATCCTCGCCATGGTCGCCGAGGGGCTCGGCGTGACCGTCGTCCCCGAGCTGTCGCTGCCCGCCCACCACCCGGGCGTCCACGCGGTCCCTCTCGAACCGGCCTCCGAGCGCACCATCCTGCTGGCCCTCCCGGCCGACCCGCTCCCCGCGGCCACCGCGTTCGCCGAGCTGGCGGGGCTGCTCGGCACTTCCTGAAGAGGGCTTGGGCTGCGGTTTTGCGGGCAGGTTGCACTTGAGCGAACAAATCAAGCCGCAGGGGAGGCGAGATGCGTTCATCCATCCCTCTGGGCCGCATCGGGGGCGTGCGGGTGGGGCTCAACGTCAGCGTGCTGGTGATCGTCGCGATCCTGGTGTTCGGGCTGGGCTTCGGACGGTTCCCCGCGGTCTTCCCCGGCTACCCGCGGGCCGCGTACGTGCTGGCCGGGCTGGCGGCGGCGGTGCTGTTCATGGCCTCGCTGCTCGCGCACGAGCTGGCGCACGCGATCATGGCCCGGCACGAGGGCGTCGAGGTGTCGCGGATCACGCTCTGGCTGCTGGGCGGGGTCGCGGAGCTGCGCGGTGAGCCCCGGTCGCCGGGTGCGGATCTGAAGATCGCCGTGGTGGGGCCCGCGACGAGCCTGCTGGCCGGCGTGGTGTTCGGGGCGATCGCCCTGCTCATCTCTGGCCTGGTCTCCGGGGCGGCGCTGCTGGGCGGCATGTTCGCTTACCTGGCCGGGGTGAACGTGCTCCTCGCCATCTTCAACCTGGTCCCGGCCGCCCCGCTGGACGGCGGGCGGGTGCTGCGGGCGATCCTGTGGGCGCGGTGGCACGACCGGGCGCGGGCGGCGATCGCCGCGGCCCGGGCCGGGCGCTGGTTCGGATATGTGCTCATCGCGATCGGCTTCTTGCAGGTGGTCACCGGGCGTAGCTTCGACGGGCTGTGGCTGGCGCTGATCGGCCTCTTCCTGGTGAACGCCGCCAGCGCCGAGGAGCAGCAGACCCGGCTCGGCACCGCGCTGCACGGGGTCCGCGTGGCGGACGCGATGTCGGGGCACCCCGTGGTCGCCTCGCCGGACGAGACCGTGTCCGGCCTCATCGACCGGGTCGTGATGCGGCACCGGCTGTCCACGTACCCGCTGGTCGCCCCGGACGGGACCTTCGCCGGCCTGGTGACGCTCAACCGGATCCGCCGGGTCGAGCCGGAGCGCCGGGGCACGACCCGGCTCGCCGACATCGCCTGCCCGCCGGAGGAGGTGCCGCGGGCCCGGCCCGACGAGCCGCTGACCGACCTGCTGGCCAGGATGGAGGGGAGCGCCGACGGGCGCGCGGTCGTGCTCGACCCGGCCGGGCGGCTGATCGGCCTGCTGACCCCCACCGACATCAGCCGGACCATCCAGATGGCGGACCTGCGCGCCACGCTGTCGGGGCCGCGCGGCGCCGATCTCGCCCCGCCGTACCACGGCCACCACCGCGACGCCGCGTAGGCCTTAGGGAAGCCGTAAGGAATCCTTAAACGCTGTCCGCCAGGCTGAAGCCACAGAAAGACGGCAGGGCCCGCAGGGCCCTCACGGCGAGATGGAGTGGCGACAATGGCGAGCAAGCTGGTGGTTTCGACCTTCCTGTCCCTCGACGGCATCATGCAGGGCCCCGGCGGACCCGGCGAGGACGACTCCAACGACTTCCCGCACGGCGGCTGGCTGCCGCCGTACGTGGACGAGGGGTTCGGCCGCATCATGGGCGAGCAGCTCGATCGGGCGGACGGCATGCTCCTGGGCCGCCGGTCGTACGACATCCTTTCGTCGTACTGGCCGGACGTGCCCGACGAGGAGGGTGGCGCCAAGATCAACGGCATGCCGAAGTACGTCACCACGAGGACGCCGATGACCGCCGAATGGCGTAACACGCGGGTCCTGGTGGGTGAGGCGGCCGAGACGGTGGCCGAGCTCAAGAAGAGCACCGACGGCGAGATCCTCGTCCAGGGCAGCAGCGACCTCCTCCGCACGCTGCAGCGGGCCGAGCTGATCGACGAGTACCGCCTGCTGGTCTTCCCCGTCATCCTCGGCGAGGGCAAGCGGCTCTTCGCCGAGGGGACCGCTCCGGCCGGGCTGAAGCTCACCGGATCGACCGCCACCGACGCCGGCGTCGTGTACGTCACGTACGAGTGGGCCGGCAAGCCCTCCTACGGCGCAGTCGCATAGTGCGGCTTTGACGCATTTTGATATGTTCCTGATGGGTGTGCCGGGAAGTCTGGTCGGCGATCGTGCCGTCGTTCCCGGAGGTCGCCCCTCATGCTCATCGAGTCGCCATGACCGCCACCGCCTGGGTGGCGGTGGCCGCCTTCCTCTTCGCGTACACGCTGATCGCCACCGAGAAGGTGCACCGGGTCGCGGCGGCGCTCGGCGGGGCGGGGGTCATGCTGCTGATCCACGCCACCGACGGGAGCGCGGCGTTCTTCGACGAGCACACCGGGATCGACTGGAACGTGATCTTCCTGCTGCTCGGCATGATGGTCATCGTCGGTGTCCTGAAACAGACCGGGATATTCGAATATTTGGCGATCTGGTCGGCCAAGCGGGCTCGCGGGCAGCCGTTCCGGCTCATGGCGCTGCTGATCGTGATCACCGCCTCGGCCTCCGCGCTGCTGGACAACGTCACCACCGTGCTGCTGATCGCCCCCGTGACGTTCCTGGTGTGCGAGCGGCTGGCGCTGCCGGTGGCGCCGTACCTGATCGCCGAGGCCATGGCGTCCAACATCGGCGGCGCGTCCACGCTGGTCGGCGACCCGCCGAACATCATCATCGGCAGCCGCGGCGGCCTGACGTTCAACGACTTCCTCGCGCACATGGCGCCGCTGATCGTCGTGCTGGTGGTGGTGTTCGTCGGGCTGTGCCGGTGGTTGTTCAGGGCGTCGTTCAGCTACGACCCCGAGCGGGTCGCGGAGATCATGTCGCTGAACGAGCGGGAGGCCATCGCCGACCGCAAGCTCCTGTGGCAGTCGCTCGCCGTGCTGGCCCTGGTGCTGGCCGCGTTCGTGCTGCATCCCGTGCTGCACTACGCGCCGTCGGTCGTGGCGCTGCTGGGCGCGGGGGTGCTGGTGGCGGCCACCAGGGTGACGACCGAGGAGGCCATCCGCGAGGTCGAGTGGCCGACACTGGTGTTCTTCGCGGGGCTGTTCGTCATGGTGGGGGCGCTGGTGGAGACCGGGGTGATCGGCCAGATCTCGAAGGCCGCCTCCGAGGCCACCGGCGGGCGGCTCGGCCTGACCACGATGCTGCTGCTGTGGGTCTCGGCCGGGCTGTCCGCCGTCGTGGACAACATCCCGTACGTCGCCACCATGAGCCCCATCGTGGCCGACCTCGTCCAGGCCAACGGGGGCAACGGACCCGCCCAGGTGCTGTGGTGGGCGCTGGCCATCGGGGCCGACCTGGGCGGGAACGCCACGGCCGTCGGGGCGGCGGCCAACGTCGTCGTCATCGGCATCGCCGCCCGTAACGGCACCCCGATCAGCTTCTGGCAGTTCACCAAGTACGGGCTGGTCGTCACGCTCGTGACCGTCGCGCTGTCGGTGCCGTACCTGTGGCTGCGCTACCTCATCTGAGCGGCAGCACGTCCACGCCTTGCTCGTCGTCGCCGCGCGGCCCGAAGATGCGGCGCTCGCTCTCCTCGATGCGCACGTCGTTGATGCTCGCCTCCCTTCGCCGCATCAGCCCCGACTCGTCGAACTCCCACTGCTCGTTGCCGTAGCTGCGCCACCACTGCCCGGAGGCGTCGCGGCACTCGTACTGGAACCGGACCGCGATGCGGTCGCCCAGCACGCCCCACAGCTCCTTGCGCAGGGAGTAGTCCAGCTCCCGTTTCCATTTGCGGCGCAGGAAGTCCCTGATCGCGTCGCGGCCGGTCACGAACTCGTCGCGGTTGCGCCACACCGAGTCCTCCGTGTACGCGAGCGCGACGCGGTCGGGGTCGCAGGTGTTCCAGGCGTCCTCGGCGGCCTGCACTTTGACGCGCGCGGTCTCCTCGGTGAACGGCGGGACAGGCGGACGTGACATGGTCGTCTCCTCAGTATCGATCACGTGGTTCCTCCGGTGCCTTCCCGCCGGGGAGACGACGCAAGCTCACAGCGGGAGCAGCTTGTCGAGCGTGATCGGCAGGTCGGTGACGCGTTTGCCGGTGGCGTGGCGCACGGCGTTGGCCACGGCCGCGCCCACGCCCGTGATGCCGACCTCGCCCACCCCGATCAGCCCGAGCGGCATCGTCGGGTCCGGCTCGTCCAGGCAGTGCACGTCGATGCGCGGGACGTCGGCGTGCACGGGCACGTGGTACTCGGCCAGGCTCGCGTTGACGATCCGCCCGCTGCGCGGATCGACCAGCGTCTCCTCCGACAGCGCCAGGCCGATGCCCATCACGATGCCCCCGCGCAGCTGGCTGGCCACCGTCTTCTCGTTGATCACGGTGCCGACGTCGAACACGCCCGTCCAGCGCGAGACCCGTACCTCGCCGGTGTCGCGATCCACCCGCACCTCGCAGAAGTGCGCCCCGCTCGCGGCCTTCACCCACCGGCTGCGGTCGCGCACGGTCTTCGCCATGAACCTCAGCATGCCGCCCCCGGCCGCGGCCTCCAGGTGGTCGCGGCCCGCCCGGGTCAGGATCGCCGCGTACGTCTCGCCTCTGGGCCCCTGGTAGAGCCCGCCGTCGCGGGCCTGCGGATCGCGCACGCCGCGCAGCGGGGAGTCCGGCGACTTGCGCGCCAGGTCGAGCGCGGAACGCCGCAGCTTGCGGCAGGCCTCCAGCACGCTGGCCGCCGCGCTCGCCGTCTGCCCGGAACCGCCCGCCATCGGGCCCGCGGGGAGCTCGGAGTCGCCGATCTCGACGCGTACCGACTCCAGCGGCACCCCCAGCTCGTCCGCGGCGATCTGCGCCTGCACGGTCGCCGCGCCCACGCCGATCTCGTGCAGGCCGCACCGCACCACGACCCCGCCGTCCGCGCCCAGCCGTACGGTGACGCTCGCCGGGAGCTGGAACGCCGGGTGGTACGCCGACGCCACCCCCATGCCGACCAGCCACCGCCCGTCGCGCATCGAGCCGGGCCGCGGATCGCGCTCACGCCACCCGAACCGCTCCGCCCCCACCTCGTACGCCTCGCGCAACATCCGGTGCGCGAACCGTTTGCCGTCCATCGGGTTACGCGCCGGCTCGTTCAGCATCCGCAGCTCGATCGGATCCATGCCCAGCTCGCAGGCCAGCTCGTCCACGGCCGATTCCAGGGCATAGGTGCCGATGGACTCGCCCGGGGCCCGCATGAACGTGTTGGAGATCAGGTCGAGCTGGACGAGGCTCTGGCGCAGGCGGATGTTCGGGGAGTCGTACAGGTGCCGGGAGGCCGAGGTGATCTGCTCGCCGCCGCCGCCGACCCGGCCCGTCCTGGCGACGCTGGTGTGGATCAGCGCGGTCAGCTTCCCGCCGGAGTCCGCGCCCAGCGCGACCCGCTGAGTGCTCGGGGTCCGGCCGCCGACCGTGTGGTAGACACCCGCCCGGGTGAGCGCCAGCCGTACCGGGCGCTTGGTGGCCCGGGCGGCCAGCACGGCGAGCAGCGTGCCCGCCCACACCGAGCCCTTGCCGCCGAACCCGCCGCCCACGTAAGGGGACAGCACGTGGATGTTCCGCTCGGGAACGCCGAACCGCTGCGCGAGATGGCTGCGCAGCCACGTGATGCTCTGCGTGCTCTCGTGCAGGGTCAGGCGGTCGCCGTCCCACACGGCGGTCGTCGCGTGCGGCTCGATCGCGTTGTGGTTGTGCGGCGGCGTGGTGAAGCGCAGGTCCACCGAGACCGCCGCGGCCGCCAGCGCCGCCTCCGCGTCCCCCTTGTCCGCCGCCGCCGGCATCAGCGCGTTGCCCTTCTGCGGGGTGGCGTTCGGCTCCTCGGCCGCGAAGTCCACCACGGCGGGCAGCTCCTCGTACGTGATCCGCACCAGGCCCGCCGCGTGCCGCGCGGCCTCGGGCGACTCGGCCACCACGACCGCCACGGGCTGGCCGTTCCAGTGCACCTCGTCCGTGGCCAGGTAGTTGACCGACGTCCCGATGACCATCGTGCTGAGGTTCAGCAGGCTCCGGGAGGGCGGGGGCTTCATGGCGGGGGCGTTCTCGTGGGTGAGGACCTCGATCACGCCCTTCGCCGCGCGGGCCGCGTCCGCGTCGACGGCGGTGATGCGGCCGCGGGCGATCGTGGAGTGCACGAGGGCGGCGTGGGCGAGGTCCGGATAGTCGTGCTCCGCCGCGAAACGGGCCCGGCCGGTGGTCTTGTCCCGGCCGTCGAGCCGGTCGACGGGGCGGCCGACGTACTTGATGCTCATGCCGGCTCCCTCAGCGTCTCGATGCTCATGCCGGCTCCCTCAGCGTCTCGATGCTCATGCCGGCTCCCTCAGCGTCTCGATGCTCATGCCGGCCCCCTCAACGTCTTGATGCTCATGCCAGCTCCCTCAGCGTCGCCACGATCGTGGCCCTGGCCAGGTCCACCTTGAACGCGTTGCCCGGCTGGACCGTCGCGGGCGCCAGCTCGGCGTCGGCCGCGCGGCCGAACGCCTCCTCGGTCGCCGGGCCGCCGACCAGGACGTGCTCCGCCTCGAAGGCCCGCCACGGCTTGGTCGCGACGCCGCCCAGCGCCAGGCGGGCCGCCGTCACGGTCCCGTCGCGCACCTCCAGCGCCGCCGCCACCGAGACCAGGGCGAACGCGTACGACGCCCGGTCCCGCACCTTGCGGTAGCGGGAGTTGGCCGCGACCGGCGCGGGCGGCAGTTCGACCGCCGTGATCAGCTCGTCTTCGGCCAGCGCGTTCTCGACCTGCGGCGTGTCGCCCGGCAGCAGGTGGAAGTCTGCCAGGGAGATCCGCCGCGTGCCGCGCACGCTCCGCACCTCGACCGTGGCGTCCAGAGCGGCCAGCGCCACGCACATGTCGGACGGATGCGTGGCGATGCAGCTCTCGCTCACGCCCAGGACCGCGTGCCCGCGGGTGAACCCGCCGAGCGCGTCGCAGCCGCTGCCCGGCTCGCGCTTGTTGCAGGCGTGCGCCTGGTCGTAGAAGTAGTTGCAGCGGGTACGTTGCAGCAGGTTGCCGCCGACGGTGGCCATGTTGCGCAGCTGGGGGGAGGCGCCGGCGAGCACGGCCTGCGACAGGACCGGGTAGCGGGCGCGGACGCGGCGGTCGGCGGCGAGCGCGCTGTTGCGTACCAGCGCGCCGATCCGCAGGCCGCCGCCGGGCAGCTCGTCCACCTCGTCGAGCGGCAGGCCGGTGAGGTCGACCAGCGTTTCGGGATGTTCGATGCCCTCGCGCATGAGGTCGATCAGATTCGTCCCTCCGCCCAGGAACTTGACGGCGGGGCCGGCCGCTTGCAGGGCCTCGTCGATGTCGAGCGGCTTCACGTACGTGAACGGCTTCATGGCGCCTCCTGCGCGGCGACGTCCTTGATGGCGTCGAGGATGCCGTTGTAGGCGCCGCACCGGCACAGATTCCCGCTCATGCGCTCCCTGATCTCGTCATCGGTCAGCTCGATGCGCTCTGTCGTGGGGGTGACGGCACTGGGCATGCCGGCGGCGTGCTCGGTCAGCATGGCGACCGCCGAGCAGATCTGGCCCGAGGTGCAGTAACCGCACTGGAACCCGTCATGGCGCACGAACGCCTCCTGCATCGGGTGCGTGCCGTCCTCGCCCTTCGCGATCCCCTCGATCGTGGTGATCTCCTTGTCCGCGTACTGCACGGCCAGGGCCAGGCAGGCGTTGATCCGCACCCCGTCCGCGAGAACCGTGCACGCGCCGCACGCACCCTGGTCGCAGCCCTTCTTCGGGCCGGTCAGCCCGAGGTGGTCGCGCAGCGCGTCGAGCAGGCTGACCCACGGCTCGATGTCGAGGGTCCGGGTGACGCCGTTCACCCGCATTCGTAGCTCTGTCACACGTTTCTCCCCTCCGTAGGATGCCGACGCTAACAGAACGGTGTTTCCTTAACAAGAGAACGTCGTCCTCTAAAGTCTGGTCACCTATGCTGGAGCGCGACATGAAGCGGGGATTCGTCCGGGCCAGGCGGCCGGAGCACAAGCAGCAGCGGCGCGAGGAGATCCTCGCGGCCGCCCGCGATCTCGCCATGGCATCGGGGGTTCGGAACGTCAGCCTGGGGGCGGTCGCGGAGGCCGTCGGGCTGGCGAAGTCCAACATCATGCGCTATTTCGGGACTCGCGAGGAGATCTACCTCATCCTGGCCGCCGACGAGTGGCACCAGTGGGCGGCGGCCGTAACCGCCCGCCTCGATGCCGCGCCGATCGATGCCGCGGCGACCGTCACCACCGGTCTCGGAGCGTCGCCGGACGATGCCGCGGCGACCGTCACCACCCGCCTTGAAGCGTCATCGGACTATGTCGTGGCGGCCCTCGCGGAAACGCTCGCGGACCGTCCGCTCCTGTGCGACATCCTCAGCCAGACCGCGACGACCCTGGAACACAACGTCTCCATCGAGGCGGCCCGCACGTTCAAACGCGCCATCCTGGCCGTCATCGCCGACCTGGGCTCACAGGTCGCCCGGACCACGGGCTTGACGGCCGGCGAAGGGACGGAACTGGTCTCGGTCGCCACCGCCTTCGCCGGGATTCTCTATCCCATCGCGCACCCCTCGCCCACGCTGGCCGAGCTGTACGCCCAGGACCCCGTCATTGCCGCGACCTGCCCTGACTTCCTCCCCACCCTCACCCGCGCCCTCAAGGCCCTCGCCGCAGGGCTGCCCACGCTCAGAGAGGACTGAGCCTGCGGATGGTGACGGTCGGCGTCGATCTCGCCGCGGAGGCGGTGCGAACCGCGGTGGCCTGGCTCGACTGGTCGCCCGGACGCGCGCGGCTCGTCAGGGTGGTCGCCGGGGCGGACGACGCCCTGATCGTCGAGGCGGTCATGGCCGCGGACAAGGCGGGGATCGACTGCCCGCTCGGCTGGCCCGACCTGTTCGTCGACTTCGTCACCGCCCACCGCACCGGTCACGTCCAGGTGCCGCCGGACCTGGCAGGCCGGGCCTGGCGCCGCGACCTGGCGCTACGGGTCACCGACCAGGTCGTACACCAGCAGACCGGCCTGACCCCGCTGAGCGTGTCGGCCGACCGCATCGCGCATGCCACCATGCGCTGCGCCGCCCTCCTGGCCGAGCTCGCCCGCCGAGACCACCCGGTCGACCGCCGCGGCACCGGCGCCGTCGTGGAGGTCTACCCCGCAGCCTGCCTGAAGCAGTGGAGCCTGCCCCACCGCGGCTACAAGCGCACCGCGAACCTCACCGCGCTGGGCCACCTAGTGGACCGGCTCCAGGAGGCGGCGCCATGGCTGGACCTGGGCGACCACGAGCCCCTCTGCCGGGCCTCGGACCACGTCACCGACGCCGTCGTGTCGTCCCTCGCCGCCCGCGCCGCCGCCCTCGGCCTGGTCACCGTACCGACGGGGGAGCAGGCGAGCGCGGCGACCACCGAGGGCTGGATCGCCCTACCCACCACACCCCTGGACCGCCTCGTCGCGACTTGATACGGACAGGCCCAGTAACGGGCCTGGGCGGCCACGGCGTCAAGCAGCTATACAAGTTGCCTACCGGAACGGCATCGGACGGACGGACATCGCGCCGGGTCGCGTGGAGCATGCCCGCATCATCACTGACATTCGGTGTCAGTGATGATGCGGAGACTGTGCGCATGCCCGTTCAGATCCCCCATCGCACGACCATGCGGCTGCTGATCGCCGCGGCCTTCACCACCGCGCTCGGCAACAACGTCCAGCTCATCACCGGGGCGCTGCTGCTGGCCCGGGAGCAGCAGACCATGATGGCCGTGGGCTGGTTGTTCATCGCCGTCGCGCTGCCGCAGGCCGTCCTGTCTCCGTATCTGGGACGACTCGCGGACCGCCTGGATCGCCGCCTCCTGTGGATCGCCTGTGACACGGTGAGCGCGATCGTGGCCCTCGGCCTGCCGCTGTGGCTGGCCGCGGGTGGTGCGGCCGAGGCCGGCATCTATGCCGCGAACTTCGCGCTCGCCCTGGTCAGCGCGATCTTCGTGCCGGCGAGCGCGGCGCTGATCAAGGAGCGGGTCCCTGGCGGCACTGTCCTGCGCCGGTTCAACGGCCGCTACGAGATGGCCACCCAGGCCGGGATGCTGCTGTCCGCCACCGTCGGCGGGCTCGCCGTCCAGGTCTTCGGCGCCGTTCCCCTGCTCGTCTTCAACGCGGCCACGTTCGCCGTTTCCGCTCTTTGCGTGACCGCCGTCGGCCGTACCCGGGTCGTGGGCGGGCCCGCCGACGAGCCGGTGGAGGCCGCGGGCCCGGATCGGCCGCCGCTTCCGATGGGCAGCCTGATCCTTCTGTACGCGCAGGGCAGTGTCGTGGTCACCGTCTTCAACGCCCTCCTGCCGATGTATGTCCTGGTCGAGCTCAATCGCGGCCCGGGGACCTTCGGGGCCATCGACGCCCTGGGCAGCCTCGGCTTCCTCGCCGCCGCCGCCGGATACCGGCTGTTCGCCCAGCGGTACTCCGATCTGCGCATCGCCGTGGCGGGCTTCTTCGCGTGCAGCCTGCTCATCGTCACTCAGGGGCAACTGGGCGTCGCCGGACTGGCCGTGCTGGTCCCCATGGGCGCGTTCGTCTTCGGCCAGGCGAGGATCTCCTCGCGGAATCTGCTGATGGCCCGGGCCGGTCGTACGGACACAGGCCGGGTCTTCGGTCTCGCCAACGGCGGCGGGCTCGCCGCGACCATCGTCGTCATGCTGCTCGTGGCCACCGTCACCGATCACACCAGCGCGGGGGCCGGTTTCGCCACCCTCGGGGCTTTCGCGCTCCTGTCGACGATCTGGGCGCTGGTGCTCCAGCGACGTGCTGCCAGGGGTACGCGATCCGGACTCCCGAGCGCCAGGAAATCACTACGAAACGGAGCTGTGCTATGACCATCCGGACGAACGTACGTGGATGGAGGACCGCACGTGGACGACCCGCTCGGTAATTTCGCGAACATCGACGCCGAGGCGTTCCTGCGGGATTCCGAGAAACGGGTGGCCGACTTCGCCGCGGCGCAGGAAGGGGTCGCGGCGGCGGTCGGGCGGGCGGCGGCCGCCGACGGTCTCATCGCGGTCGAGTGCACCGCGCAGGGCGGGGTGAGCCGGCTGGACATCGATCCGAGGGCGAAGCGGATGAGCGTGCACGAGATGTCCGCGGCGATCCTCGCGGCCATCCGCGACGCCGACGCCGACCTCCAGCGCCAGTTGTCCGCGATCATGGCGGGCGCGTTCGGCGGAGGACTGGACCGCGCCCTGGGCGACCCGGACACCGCCCGGGCGAAGGTCGCGGAGGCGCAGCAGGCCTTCGACCGGATGATGGGTGACGCGATGGGTGAGCTGGATCGGATGCGGAGGAAGCTCGGCTACTGAGCGTCCTGGCCGGCCTCAGGCTTCCTGGGAGCGCCCCGCCGCGTACTGCGGCTTGAGGCCGTCCGTGAGGGTGCGCTCGGTCATCCAGGCGGCCCCGTACTTCAGGGCCAGGCCGAGCACGGTCCTGAGGGTGAAGTTGCGCAGCTCGACGACCCGCTTCTCGGCGGTCATCGCCTGCGACAGCGCCTCCCACGCGTAGTACACCCTTCCCGGACCGGCGAGCAGGGCCTTGGCCAGGGTGACCATGGCCAGGCTCGCGATGCCCACGTGGAGGTAGATGTACAGCGTCCAGAGGTTGGCCAGCACCCTGAGCATCCACGAGAGGCTGTGGGCGGAGTCGGCCGCGGTGTCGGACTCCATGGCGTAGCCGGCGACTCTCTGCCCGTAGAGCTCCCGCTCCGGCGCCTGCCAGCTGGCCTGGGACACGCTGTCGTGCTGCTCCCGCGCCGTCGCGCCTGCCGCGTACACACCGTCTCCGAAGGCGCTCCAGCCGTCCGCTGCCCTGTGCATCACCTGCGGGTCGGACGGGACCGACAGCCCGTACGAGACCACCACCCGCTCGAACACGGGAAAGATCACGGCGGCGAACGCGTACATGCCGAGCGTGGAGTACTGCATCCGCTTGAGGTCGCCGCCCTCGTCACCCGGCTGGAACGGGTCGGGGGTCCCGCCGGGGACGGGGATCTTAAAGCCGCCGGACATTGGCCTCGTTCCTGTTCTCCACGGTCTGGATGTTGCCGGCGACCGTGTGCAGCCGGTCCCGATGGTCGTGCAGGGCCTCGATCGTGTTGAGGACCGTGCTCTCCGCGTAACCGACGATCTTGTCGTGTTCGCTGGTCAGGGGCCATCCGAGCACTCCCATGGCCCACGGTCCCATGCGCATGTTCGAGGGGAAGTCGCTGACCTCGGCCAGGTGCGACACGGGGGAGGTGCCCGCGACGTCATCGACGAGAGCGTCGCCCAGCGCTCTGATCGCTGACAGCCGGTGGATACGTGATGCGTCGTCTTGGCTCAAAATTACTCCAAGTACGTGATCCATTACTTGGCTGGACATACTAGCCGGAACCTGGCTGGTGCTGTCCGGGCCTGGCCGGTGCGTGGACCGATTTCGGACGAGTCCGTCCGGGCCTCTGTTGGACACCTGACCGGGGTGGCTTTCCTGAGCCTGACGCCCCGCCGCGCAGCGATCCAGGGCGGTCGACCAACCAGAACAGGAGCCCGAACCATGCCAGTCCACATCAAGAAGCCGTCCCCGGTCGCCCTGCTGACCGTCCTCGCGGCCGTCAGCGCCACGCTGCTCACCGCGACCCCGGCGACCGCCGGCGTCCCCGAGCGCAGCCACCTGGCATCTGCCTGCGGCCTGTACCGGGACGGCGACGCGGCCATGTACAAGAACTGCACCGGCGCCGGCGAGAACATCTTCGTGACCTACCTGCTGGGCGGGAACACCTATTTCTGCGTGGCACCGGGAGAGTCGAAGTACGTCGGCAGGTGGAGCAACGTGTTCAGGGTGTACAACCGGGGCGGCTGCTGATTTTTTAAATGAGTATGGGGCCACGGGACGGCCGGCCCGTGGCCCCGTGTGGTGAGCTGTGTCGCCTGCTCAAAGGAATGTCGCCCGCTGCAATGCCTTCAGGCCCGCAGAACGGTGACCTGCCGCCCCGCCGGGGTGCGGTCCTGGTCGAACCGGACGCGGTCCTCCATCGGCGACGCCTCGGGACGGCGATCGAAGATCACCAGGTAACCGGTGTCGAGATCGAGCCGGTCCAGATAGCGGTCGAGCTGCGTGAGCCCCTCGTCCACCGGATCCCGCTGACCGGGCCGCCACACCTTGAGCTCCATGGCCTCCCGCTGCACCTGCCCCTCGCCGTACGGCCAGCGCAGGTAGACGTCCAGCCGACCGGTGCCCGCGGCGTACTCCCGGTCGAGGAAGCCGCCGCCGTTGACGATCCGGTGCAGGTAGGCCATGAGGATGATCTGGCATGCGGCCTCGTGGTAGGCGGCGCCCCGGACCAGGGTCTCGCCGTGTTGCTTCCAGAAGGCGGTGAACTCACGCAGCAGCTTGAGCAGGTCCAGGCGGCCGTCGGGGAAGACGAAAGACCGCGAATCTTCCCGGATGATGGCTTCCGCACCGCTACCCAGCACGCGCAGGATGGCCTCGCGGTAGATGGGGTTGGCGATTTCGAGCACTTTTCCCAGGGCCGCCAGGCCGAGGTCACGCACGTAGGAGAAGTCGTCCTCGAAGCTTTCGTCGTGGTCGACCGGCGTGCCTGCGAGCATCGGTTCGAGCACTCGCTTGACTCGGGGTTCGTGCAGCTTGGCAACAAGAGAGTCCAGGTGGGTGGCGCGGTCACGGATGAGTCGCTCTTTGGCCTGCTCCATGTGCCCGGCAGTGATCGGCTCCTCTGGGGGGACCCGCATCTCCCAGGTGATCTCCCAAGCCAGCGCGTTGATCAGCCAGGGTTGTCCGCGGGTGAATTCGAAGGCCGCTGCGATGGCTTCCTTGGTGAACTCCTGCCCGGTCTCAGCGGTGTGCTGGCCGTACAGCTCCCTGATGTCCTCCGGGGTGAAGTCGCCCAGGCGAAGCGATCTGACCGCGATGTTGAAGGGGCTGATCGCGCCGAGTCGGGCGGGGTCGCCGCCTGAGGCGATCTTGTAGTCCCGTACGTCTCTCAGTCCGCACAACACCACGGAGTTGGGGAAAGGAACGCCTTTGGGGCGATTGTTGTGACCGCGGCGTAGTTGCCGCAGGACCGCGATCAGGCTCTCCCCGTACAGCGCGTCGATCTCGTCGATGAGCAACACGAGCGGGAGCTCGCACTGGGCTGCCCACGCCCGGAGGGCGGCACCCAGCCGTTTGCCCGGAGGGGCCTCAGGCCAGGGGTTGGGCGCCGAATTGGTGCTCCACCGGAGTTCGTCCAGCAGGATCAACTCCGCGGCCTCGTAGTCGTCGCCCGCCACGGAGGCCTCCTCGCAGGAGATCGTCACCGCCACGGCGGCGCCTTCCTTGGTGAGCTCATGCTCCAGGGAATGCAGCACGGTCGTCTTGCCCGACTGACGCGGAGCGTGGATCACGAAGAAGCGATCCAGGTCGATCAACTGGCGCGCCTGCGGCAACCGGGGCTGCGACGGCAGCACGTAGTGGAGCCGGGGGTCGCACGGTCCGGTGGTGTTGAAGTACCTGGCTTTGGCCACCGTCACAGTGTGCCATCGAACGGTGACAGATTCGATCGGATCGATGCACGAGCCGAATCTCACGCTGCCCGCCCGATTGCCCATCCTCGTGCACCATTTCCCTCATCTCGCGCGGCGGCAGATCGTCGAGGAACTCAGACCACGGTCCGAGCACGCACAGCGGGCCGATGGACCATCATGGGGGGTCATCGGCCCGTGCGGCTTCGAGCCTCCGGGGCAGCCGGGACCACCATGGGGAATCATGCGGACCTTTTTCGAGCCGGACCGGGAAGAGGAGTTCGAGGCGGCCAAGGACCTGCTGATCCGCCGCTGCCTGGACTGGGCCGACGACTGCGGACTGGCCTCCGACGACCTGGTGCTGACGGCGGCCTTGGACTCCCGCCATCGCAGCAGAGACGGACGGCTCGCTTCTGGGATGCCGCCGCCGCGGCGCGAAGCGAGACCGTACGGAGGCTGGCGGCGCTGGCCGACTGGGTCGGAACGGAGGGCCGGCCGCTGACCAGCGCGGGAAACCTTCGCGTGGCCGACGCCCGCGAGCTGGCCGAGCTCCTCGGCACCGGCTTTCGAGGTCTTCCTCGGCCTCGGCCCGGTGATCGGCGCCTCCGTCTCGGGGTGGGACGTCCGGCCGCCGCCGGCGAGGGTCTTCGACGAGGTGATGGCGGACGTACTGAACAGCGTGTACGGCCTCTCGGACGGGGTCCCCGTGGCCCGCCTCCAGGAGACGGTCTGGCTGGCCTGCCGCGAATACCTGGATGCTGGACGATCGGCCGCAGAACCCGCAACGGCGGAAGGTCGACGACGACCTGGTCGCGGCGCTGGAGACCCTGGCCGAGCTCGGCGCGGTGGAGCTGAGCCATGGCGTCGCCGACGCCCTCTACCTCAGCGACCTGGGCGATGACGACGAAGAGCAACCCTTGCCGCCCGACGCACGGGCCCGGCTGCGTGCCGTGCTCACCGAGCCGGGCCTGCTCGTGAGCCTGACCCCGCTCGGCCTGCGGGGTGTGCGCGAGCGGATGCTCGCCGAGGGCCGGGACGCGCCGCTGGTGGGAGAGCTGGCGGAGGCCGCGCCTGGTGAGCTGCTCGGCGTGCTCGCGGAGCACTACCCGCCGGAGGAGGCCGCGACGGAGCTGGCGGGCTGGCTCGCGGCACACGGCGGGGACGTCGAGCCGTTGCTGGACGCCATACGGGCCTGCCCGTTCCGTACCCGCGCGTCCGTCATGCTGAGCACGCTGGTGGAGGCTCGTCCCGACGGCCGGTCGCTCCTCGCGCGTCTGCGCGGGGACCGCGTGCTCGGCCCCATCGCCGTCACCCTGCTGCACGACGTCGGAGCGGTGGGACCCGACGACCTGTCCTCCTCCGAGCAACTCCTGCTCATGACCGAAGGCCTGCTCAACCTGCTGGAGCTGGCCGGTCCGGAGGAGGTCGTGACGCAGCTCGGTCAGATGGCCGGCAGGGAGGCGCCACAGATCATCGAGGCGGTGGCGCAATCCGGTCATCCCGCCACGATCGGCATGGACGAGCTGCGCAGGCTGGTGGCCGAGCCGTTGCGTGCCCGTTCCCACACGCTTCGCTTCGTCGAGGGACCCCGGCCGGGGGCGCGCGGCCGCCGTTCCGGTCACGGCAAGAAACGCAGGCGCTGACCTGCCCCGGGTGTTTTGTACTCGTGGCGTGGTTCAGACGGTACGGGTGAGCACGGCGGTGCGGATGCCGCGGCGCAGGAGAGCGGGCAGGCACAGGATCGTGCCCAGCGCGCCGATCCACACCGTCGACTCCAGCCCGGCGAGCGCCGTGGCCGCGGAGGCGAGCAGGGCGCCGAGCGCGACCGCGCCCCACAACTGGAACCGCTGCACGGCGGACACCCGGCCGAGGAGTTCGGGCGGGGTCTGGGTCTGGCGGAGGGTCAGCGAGATGGGGCTGAACGCGCCCTCGCCCACGCAGTGCACGATGCTGCCGATGACCAGGCCGGCGGCTCCCAGGCTGCCGTGCGCCGCCCCCAGCGCGGGCATGGCCACGATGCCCAGCACCGACACGGTGGCGGCGAGCATGAGCGCGCGCGGACTGCCCAGACGCCTGATGAGGAAGGCCGAGGCGAGGTTGCCGATCGGGTAGCCGGCCGCGGCGGCGCCCACCACGATCCCGATCCACTGCGGCGACAGTCCCAGGACGTTGCGGCAGTACAGGACCAGGCTGGTCTCGACCATGGAGAGGAACAGCACGTAAACGGTGCCGCAGGCGAGGACCGGCTCCAGAACCGGATGCCCGAGCGCGAACCTGAGCCCGGCCGCCACGTCGCGTCGTACCCAGCCCCGCTCCCGCACGGTGACGGCGGGCGGCGCCTCGCGGTGCCGGATCGCGACCAGCGCCACGAGCGAGGCGGCGAAACTGACGGTGTTGGCCAGGAGCGCGCCGGCCACGCCGAGCAGCCCGATGACCGGCCCCGCGACCATCGGCCCGACCGCCTTCGCGGTCGACTCCGACAGCGCCAGGCGGGTGTTGCCGGTGTGCAGCTCGCCAGGGTCGGGGAAGAGCCCGGGCAGGTACGAGGTGTAGGCGACCTGGAAGAACACCACCGCGCAACCGCTCACCAGCACCAGCGCGAACAACAGGGGGAAACTGAGCACGCCGGTGACCGCCGTCACCCAGATCGCGCCGAACGCGACCACCTGGACGCCGTCGCAGACGAGCATGACGGTACGGCGGGGCAACCGGTCCACGATGGCGCCGGCCGGCAGGCCGAGCGGCAGGAAGGGCAGGAACATGGCGAACGGCAGCAACGCGGCCTGAGCCGGCGTCGCGCCCAGCACCGTCACCGCGAGCAGCGGCAGCGCCAGCGTCATGAACTGGTCCCCGAACAGCGACAACGACTGCCCCGCCCACAGCAGCCCGAAGCTCCGGCGGGCCGTACGTCCGGACGTCTCCGTCATGACGGTCATGCCTGCCACCAGAAGTCCCGCAGCAGCGAGTGGACGGTCTCCGTCTCCTCGACGTGGCCGAACGAGCCGCTGCGCTCCAGCATGTGGAACCGGGCCTGGGGTGCGAAGCGCCGGAAGTCGCGCTGCAGCGCCGGGTGCAGCGCCCGGTCGTGGCGGCCGGCCAGCACCATCAGGGGAACGCTGATCTCCTTGAGCCGGGGCCGGAAGTCGGGGATCCTGGCCACCTCACCTCCGATCACGAAATCGACGTCGTCGCCGCAGAAGATCGGATAAAGCTCCTGGTTCCTGGCGCCGGGCTCGTCGGCCAGCAGGGCGGCGTTGGCCGGGTCGTAGAAGCGGACCAGGGCCGCCGCCTTGGCGAACTCCCGCCTGAGCGGCTCGTCCGTGGAGCGCAGCCCGTCCAGCCGCAGCGCCTGGATCCGCTCCCACACCTCGGGGAGCTGGGTGGCCAGCTCACGGTTGATGTTGGCGTGGTTGAGGTGCCACATCTCGGGGCTGTGCAGGGTGTTGGCCAGGGTGACGGTACGCGCCACGGCGGGGTGGTCGATGGCGATCGCCTGCGCGACCAGCCCGCCGTACGAGAAGCCGTACAGGTGGGCGGGGCCCAGCTGCCCGAGCAGCGCGGCCACGTCGGCGACGTCATCGGCGAAGGTGATCTCGGACAGGTGCCGAGGACGGCCGGAGCGGCCGCGGCCGAACAGGTCGACGTAGATCACCCTGTGATCCGCCGCCAGGCCGTCGAAGTGCGGGTGGAAGATCACATGCGATCCCGCGGGGCCCAGTCCGGCGAGCAGCACCACGGCGTCGCCGTCCCCGTGCTGCTCGACCCAGATGCGCCGGCCGCCGCGGATCTCGTACGCCTGACCAGGGGGATGTTCGATCATGGCGCTCATCTTGGCCCGATCGGGGGGCGGGACGACGGCGGATATCGGACCTTTCATTTGGGGGTCGTCCGCGCGCCGGCCGAGACCCGGTGAAAATCGGCTGGGAAACTGTCGGTGCCCGGTGATAGAAAGCAGGTTCGATACTCGCGTGCTCGTGCCCGGGGGAGGGCCTGCCAGTGACCACCAGCAGTTCGGAGTTCTCTGTCTCCGGCCCGAGCTACAACCGGCGCGGCCCGGTGCGCTGGCTTTGGTCCCATCTTCGCCGGCATCCGGTGCACCTGCTCGGGTTCCTCGGCGGGTCGCTGGTCATGGTGGTGCTCAACGCCATGGTGCCGCTGTTCACCGGCGACGCCTTCGACGCCGTGCTGGGGCGGCAGGCCGAGCCGCTCGACGCGCTCGGCTTCATCGCGCTCGCGCTGCTGGCGATCGTGCTGGCGCGGGGGCTGTTCGACCTCGTGGCCAGGCTGTCGAGCGAGGTGCTGGCCAAGCGCCTTGAGCGGGACGCGCGCGACGAGCTCTACGTGAGCCTGCTCGGCAAGAGCCAGACCTTCCACAACCGCCAGCGGGTCGGCGATCTGATGGCCAGGGCTGCCAACGACATCCGGCAGCTCTCCATCATGATCACGCCCGGGGTCGATCTGATCGTGGACTCGGGGCTCACCGGGCTGGTGCCCATCTTCTTCATCGGGGCGATCGACCCGCGGCTGCTGCTGTCGCCCGGGTTGTTCGCCGTCGTGTTCACCATGGCGCTCTGGCACTACATGCGGCAGCTCAACCCGGTGGCCACGCGCATGCGCGAGCAGTTCGGCGACCTCAACGCCGGGCTCAACCAGGCCGTGCGCGGCATCGAGGTGATCAAGGTGACCGCGCAGGAGGCGCAGGAGCGGCGGCGCTTCCGCCGCGACGCGCGGCTCTACCGCGACCTCTTCGTACGCAACGGGCTGGTCCAGGCCCGCTACCTGCCCACCCTGCTGTTCTCCTTCGCCATGGCCGGGGCGCTGTGGCACGGCCTCTACCTCCAGGGCATCGGGGCGATCACCATCGGCGAGCTGGTGGCGTTCATGGGGCTCATGGGCCAGCTCGGGTTCCCCACGCAGATGTCGATCTTCACGTTCTCCCTGATCCAGATCGGCATCGTGTCCTCGCGCCGGATCCTGAGCGTCGTCACCTCCGACAGCGAGATCGAGCAGCGGGCCGAGGGGCACGCCGCGCCGATCAGCGGGGAGCTCGTCTTCGAGGACGTGACGTTCGGTTACGAGGACGACGAGGAGCCGGCGGTGCGCGGGGTGACGTTCACCGTGCGGCCGGGGGAGACGGTGGCGATCGTCGGCGAGACCGGGTCGGGCAAGAGCACGCTGACCAAGCTGGTGCCGCGGATCTACGACGTCACGTCAGGTCGGATCCTCGTCGACGGCGTGGACGTGCGCGACTGGGACCTCGACTCGCTGCGGTCCCAGATCTCCACCATCGAGCAGGACATCGTGCTGTTCTCGCGGTCCGTGTCCGAGAACATCGCCTTCAGCCTGGGGCAGCGGGCCGATCACGAGGCCGTGGTGCGGGCGGCGGAGGACGCCCAGGCCGCCGAGTTCATCTCCGAGCTGGACGACGGCTACGAGACCGTGATCGGCGAGCGCGGGGTCACGCTCTCCGGCGGGCAGCGGCAGCGGCTGGCCATCGCGCGGGCGCTGCTGACCGATCCGGCGATCCTCGTGCTCGACGACTCGACCAGCGCCATCGACTCCGCCACCGAGGACAGGATCCAGCAGGCGATCGGGCGCATCCTCGAGGGGCGCACCACGCTGCTGATCACCCACCGGCTCTCGCAGATCCGCTGGGCGGACAAGGTGCTCCTGCTCAGACGCGGCGAAGTGGTTGACTTCGGCACCCACGACGAGCTGATCGCACGCAGCCGGCTCTACCGCCGGATCTTCGCGCACTACGACGAGGTCGAGCTGGACGGTGATGGCGACGTGGACGGGGTGCTGGCCGCGGAGCAGGGAAGGGTGCGCTGATGGGCTTCGTCATGGACGGCCTCGACGCCGAGGACTACGACCGCACCTACAGCGACCGGGCCCTGCTACGCCGCATCGTGTCGTACTTCCGGCCCAAGCTGGGGTCGATGGTCCTGGTCGCCACCATGATCGTGCTGCTGTCCGCGAGCCAGGCGGCCGTGCCGGCGCTGGGCAGCCTGGCCGTCGACGCGGTCTCCGACGGCACCATCGGCTCGGTCGGCTGGCTGCTCACGGGCGGGATCCTGGTCACCGGGGTGCTCTCGTGGGTGTTCAACTTCATCCGGCAGAAATACAGCGCGCAGGTCACCGGTGACGTGGTGCTCCGGCTGCGCGAGGACGCGTTCGACGCGGTGCTGGCGCGCGACCTGTCGTTCTACGACGAGACCCCGTCCGGCAAGATCGTCAGCCGGGTGACGTCCGACACCGACGACTTCGCCACCGTGTCCACGCTGACGATGGACCTGATCAGCCAGGTGCTGATGGTCGGCTTCGTCACGGTCCTGCTGTTCGTACGCAGCGTCGAGCTGACGTTGCTGACGCTGCTGGTGGTGCCGATCGTGGTGGGCCTGGCGCTGATGTTCCGGCGGCTGGCCAGGATCAGCACGCGCAGGGCGCAGCGCTCGCTCGGCCGGGTCAACGCCAACCTGCAGGAGACCATGGGCGGCATCGCGGTCGCCAAGAACTTCCGCCAGGAGCAGCAGGTCTACGACGAGTTCCGGCCGATCAACCGGCAGAGCTACCAGGTGACGCTCCGGCAGGGGTTCGTCTTCTCCACCATCTTCCCCGTGCTCTTCCTGGTGGCCGGGCTCGCGACGGTGGGCCTGGTCCGGCTGGGCGGCGCGCAGGTGCTCGACGGCGGGCTGTCCGCGGGCGACTGGTACCTGTTCCTGCAGGGCGTGTCGCTCTTCTGGTTCCCGCTGACGTCCATCGCCGCGTTCTGGTCCCAGTTCCAGCAGGGGCTGTCCGCGTCCGAGCGCGTCTTCGCCCTGATCGACGCCCCGCCGCGGGTGGTGCAGAGCGCCGCCGAGCCGCCGGGCAGGCTGGCCGGGCGCATCGAGTTCCAGGGCGTCACCTTCGGCTACGACGCCGCCAGCCCCGTGCTGCGTGACTTCGACCTGCGCATCGAGGCCGGGGAGACCGTGGCGCTGGTCGGCCACACCGGCGCCGGGAAGTCGACGCTCAGCAAGCTGATCACCCGGTTCTACGAGTTCCAGGAAGGCCGCCTGCTGATCGACGGGCGCGACATCCGCACCCTTGAGCTGGGCGCCTACCGCAGCCAGATCGGCGCGGTGCCGCAGGCCCCGTTCCTGTTCAGCGGCACGGTCGCCGACAACATCCGCTATCCGCGGCCGGAGGCGGGCGAGGACGAGGTACGCGCCGCGGCGGCCGCGGTGGGCGGCGGCGACTGGATCGAGGCCCTGCCCCACGGGCTGGAGACGGACGTGGACGAGCACGGGCGGGCGCTGTCGATGGGGCAGCGGCAGCTCGTCGCGCTGGCCCGGCTGCTCGTCCAGGACCCGGCGATCGTGGTCCTGGACGAGGCCACGGCCAGCGTCGACCCGCTGACCGAGGCCCAGATCCAGGAGGGTCTCGACCTGGTGCTGGCCGGGCGGACGTCGATCGTCATCGCGCACCGGCTCTCGACGATCGAGCACGTCGACCGCATCATCGTGCTGGACCACGGGCGGATCGTGGAGGAGGGCGACCACGCGACCCTGCTGGCTCGCGGGGGGCGCTACTGCGAGGTCTACAACACCTACTTCCGCCACCAGTCCCCCAACTACCGCGCCGGCTCCGGCTTCGTCTCCGTGACGAGCGGCGGCTCCGGCTGACCACCCGGCTCGCCGCTGTTCAGGTCGCCAAGTACGTCGCCTTCGACCAGCGGCGCCGGCTTCAGGTGGCCAAGTACGTCGTCTTCGACCAGCGGCGCCGGCTTCAGGTCGCCAGCTCGTCGCCTTCGACCAGCCGGGTTGGCTTGGCGAGCAGCGCGAACCTCCCGGTCAGCCAATCGGCGAGCAGGTCGCGCTCGACGAGCAGCAGCCTCTGGCGCGCGTCGGTCGCCTCCTGACGGGCCTGGCGGGTGAGGCGCCCCGAGGTGATGAGCACGCCGGTGTGCCCGGTGAAGGCGTTGGCCAGGGCTCCGAGGAAGTTGCGGACCGCCGGTGCGCCGACGCTCTTGTTGTAGCGCTTGCACTGGACGGCGCAGCGCGTGCCGTCGGGCGCGACGGCGGTGATGTCCACACCGCCGTCCCCGGCGCCGCCCCGGATCCGCACCCGGCGGAACCCCTGGGCGATCATGCGCTCGGCGACCAGCTCCTCGAACTGCGGCCCGGTCATGAGGTCGACCTTCTCCAGGGCCGCGTTGGCCGCGAGGAACTGCAGGCGGCGGGCCTGGATGACCCGGTGCCGCAGGAAGAGCCCGCCGCTCAGGGCCGCGATCAGGACGACGGTTATGGCCATCGCCCATCCCGGATATTCGGTGATGAAGTAGACCACGAAAACGATCGCGACGACGGCTCCCGCCAACCCCATCAGCCGAAGATCGTCGATGCCGTTCGACTTTCGCCGCTTGTTGCCCCGCCTGGATCCCCTCGCCATGGGTCCCTCCTGGAAGACCGGTGTTTGCTGGCGAGTATGAAGCGCGGCACCGACAGAGCGGCCGATGTTGTCAGGTCGGCGGGTGCCGGTGGGCTGGGTGGTCTGTGACGATTGTCCATTTTCGTGACAGGTGTGGTAAATCTTCTCCGTCACGCTTGTCACGGAGGCCCCATGCGTACCTTGCCCATCGTCGGCTTGACCACCTTGATGCTCGGGCTGGGTACCCACGCCGCCGTCGCCGAGCCCCCGGAGGCGGATGCGCCGCTCGCGCGTCAGGTCCCGACGACGTTCGCGGCCGGGAGCGACTACTGGACGCCGGAGCGGATGCGGGCCGCTCAGCCGCTTGCCGCCCCCGATGATGCGGGGAGTGGCGCGACCAGGAGCGCGACGCCGTACGCGGCGCAGGAGCAGGTGGACATCGCGCCCACCCCGTCGGCCGGTACGAAGCGGTGGGTCACCCCGTACGTCACCTCGGCGGCCAAGCAGCGGACGTGGAAGTCCGGCGGCCTCATCGCCAAGACGGCGGGCAAGGTGTTCGGCACCGGCGGCAACGGCAAGGACTTCGTGGCCTCCGGCAACGTCGTGACCAGCGCGGACGGGGACGTCGTCGTCACCGTCGGGCACGCGATGATCGACGGCGAGGGCCGGTGGAGCACCAACCTGGTCTTCGTTCCGGCGTACAAGAACGGCGCGGCACCCTACGGCAAGTTCGTGGCGCGGACGATGTTCATCTGGTCCGGCTACTACAAGGACGGCGCTCACCAGCCGCCGTTCGACTTCGGCATGCTGGTCGTCAAGCCGGTGAAGGGCAAGACGGCCGTGCAGACCGTGGGCGGCCAGGGCCTCAGGTTCAACTCCACCGCCGCCGGCTCGTCCAACCTGCTGCTCGGCTATCCGAGCAACGGAAACGGTGGACAGACGCTGCAGTACTGCAGCGGCGCCTCGGTGACCCCGGCGTACGGGATGAAGTACGCGTTCCTGTGCGACATGGGCGGGGGGTCCAGCGGCGGTCCGTGGTTCCAGAGCTTCAACAAGATCACTGGCACCGGTTACCAGATCTCCACCCACGCGCTGCGCAACAGCACCACCAGCTACGGCTCCTACTTCGGCCCCGAGGCGCTCAAGACCTTCCGCGCCGCAGAGGCCGCCTGAGCGCGCCGCCGTCCGCGTTTGCAACTGCTGCCCAGGCGCTGCCGATCACGCTGCGGCGGTTGCCCGAGCACTGCAGACCGCGCTGCGGCGGTTGCCCGAGCGCTGCCGATCACGCTGCGGCGGCCGTTTGAGCGCGGTGCCGACCACCTTGGCCCGCCGCTGACCACCTGGCCTGCTGAAGGCTACTCTTGAGGCTTTTGTGACAATAGGGGGAAATGTGACCACACTCAGCCGCCGACGGCTCCTCCAGGCGGGCGCGGGTGCCGTGCCGGCGATCGCGCTCGGGGCGCGTCCCGCGTCGGCCGCCGTGGCCGAGCCGCTGACCACCGGTGTCGTGCCGAGCTCGATGGCCGGGTTCGACAAGGCGATGAAGACGTTCATCACGGAACGGGACATCTCCTGCGCCCAGCTCGCGGTCGCCAAGAACGGCAAGATCCTGCTCGCGCGCGGCTACGGGTTCTACTCCAAGACGGGCGCCCCCATCGTGCGGGTGCAGCCGACGTCCCTGTTCCGGGTGGCGAGCCTCAGCAAGAGCCTCACGGCGGCCGCGATCGTCCGCCTGGTCCAGGACGGCAAGCTGACCCTGGGAACCAAGGTGGCCACCGTGCTGGGGCTGTCCACCACGGCGGACCCCCGGCTGGCGAACGTCACCCTGTGGCGCCTGCTCCAGCACCTCGGCGGCTGGGACAGGAACGTGTCGAAGGACCCGCTGTGGAACGACGCCACGATCTCCGCGTCGCTGGACGCGCCGCTGCCGATCGACCACGCCGACATCATGAAGTACGTCACCGCGAGGAAGCTCGACTTCGACCCGGGCACGAAGTTCGTCTACAGCAACTACGGCTACATGCTGGCCGGGCGGATCATCGAGAAGGTCTCCGGCATGAGCTACGAGTCGTACGTGCGGCAGAAGCTCCTCGCCCCCGCCGGGATCACCCGGCCGCGGCTCGGCCGCAGCCTCCGCTCCGAGGCCTTCTCCACCGAGGTGACCTACGCCTCGAAGTACACCAACAAGAGCGTCGTGGACCAGTCGGGCGCCGTCGTGCCGTACCCCTACGGCGGGTTCAACATGCCCAACCAGGACGCGAACGGCGGCTGGCTCGCCTCGGCCGTCGACCTGGTCAAGTGGGGCTTCGTCTTCGACGCCGCCGGGCCCGTGCTCAACTCCACGTCGATCTCCCGGATTTTCGCCAAGCCCGAGACCGGCGTGACCGCCGGCGGCTCCTGGTACGGCCTCGGCTGGTACGCGCGCAACAACAACGCCGGCGGGCTGAACACCTGGCACACCGGCAGCATGCCCGGCACGTACAGCTTTCTCGCGCGGGTGCAGAACGGCGTCAGCTACTGCGCGATCTTCAACCGCAGGGAGGAGGAGGGAACGCCCGACTTCGACGCGATCGACCCCATCCTCGGCGAGGCGATCGGCACCGTGAAGACGTGGCCCACCACGGACCTGGCGCCCAAATACTTCTGAAAGCACCCTCGTGACCGCCAATGTTGCGTCATGTAACGTCGCGGGAAAGGTAAGACCTACCGAGGAGCGGTAGATGGCCGAGGAGCAGCGACTCGACGCGACAGGTCAGCAGCAGACGAGAAGGCAACTGGTCCGGGCGGTGATCGCCTCCGCCGTGGGGACCTCGATCGAATGGTACGACTTCTTCCTCTACGGCTTCGCCGCCAGCACGATCTTCGCGGAGCTGTTCTTCCCCAAGAGCGACCCGACCACGGGTCTGCTCCTGTCTCTCGGCACCTACTTCGGAGGATTCGCCGCCCGGCCGATCGGGGCGGCGATCTTCGGGCACTACGGCGACCGGATCGGCCGCAAGGCCACGCTCATCATCACGCTCGTGAGCATGGGCATCGCCACCGCGCTGGTCGGGCTGGTGCCGACGTACGAGCAGATCGGCATCTGGGGCGGCATCCTGCTGACCGTGCTGCGGCTGCTGCAGGGCATCAGCGTCGGCGGTGAGTGGGGTGGGTCCGTGCTGCTGGCCACCGAGTGGGGGAAGTCGCGCGGCGGGCGGCGGGGGTTCCTGGGGAGCTGGCCGCAGTTCGGGGTGCCCGTCGGGCTCGTGCTCGGCTACCTGGCCCTCGAGGTGTTCCAGCCGCTCGACCCCGACTGGGGCTGGCGCATCCCGTTCCTGCTCAGCATCGTGATGGCCGGCGTCGGCCTCTACATCAGGCTCGGCATCCTGGAGACGCCGGTCTTCACCAAGGTCCTCCAGGAGAACCGGGTCGAACGCGTCCCCGTACGCGAGGTCATCGTCAGGAACTGGCGGGAGATCGTGCTGAGCGCGCTGCTCCGGACCGGGCAGCAGGCGCCGTTCTACATCTTCACCGTCTTCATCCTCACGTACGCCACCAAGACCCTGGGGTTCAAGGCCGGCGACATCTACCCGTACGTCATCGCCGCCGGGATCGTGTCGCTGTTCACCGTGCCCTTCTGGGGATACGTCTCGGACATCGTGGGGCGCCGCAAGCTCTACATCATCGGCTCCGCGGCCATGGTGGTCTGGTCGTTCGTCTACTGGCCGCTGCTGGACACTCGCGTCCCCTCGCTGGTCCTGCTGGCCATCGTGCTGGCGGCGCCCATTCACGACATCCAGTACGGCCCGCAGGCCACGTTCATCGCCGAGAGCTTCACCGGGCGGCTGCGCTACAGCGGGGCCTCGCTCGGCTACCAGCTGGCCTCGGTGACGGCGGGCGGGCCCGCGCCGCTGATCGCGGTCTGGCTGTACGCGACGTACCAGAGCTCGTTCGCCATAGCCGTCTATATGGCGATATGTGCGCTGATCAGCGTGGTTGCGGCGTTCGCTTTGAAGGACCGGTCGAAGCAGGACTACGCCGTCGAGTACGACGACGTACGCGAGACCGAGACCAGCCCTTGAGTCACGCGTCGCTCGGGCCCGGCGTCCAGCCGGAGATCTGAGACCAGCCGTCGGCCTGGCGGAGCGTGTCCCAGATGAACGGCCGCTTCGCCTCGACGTATCGGTGCCGCTCGTGCCGGAACTCGGCCGCGAGACGCCGCTTGACCGCCGCGTACTCGGCCGCTGTCCCGGGGTGGGCGCGCAGGTAGTCGCGGAAGAGCAGGGAGAGCTGCTGGGAGAAACTGCCCAGCACGCGTACGTGCACATGCGTGCGGCGCTCGCCCGGCGCCTCGCGGAAGTAGCGCTTGGTCAGGTCGGGATTGTCCGCCCGGTACACCAGGCCGAGGCTCTCCAGCGGCGACCTGAACGCCTCCGGCGGCTCGAACGACCGCACCGACACCTGGACGTCGATCACCGGCTTGGCCGCCAGGCCGGGCACCGCGGTCGATCCGATGTGATCGATCCGCGGTGCCACGTCGCCGAGCCGCCGGCGCAGGGCCTCGCCGATCCTGGCGAACTCCTCGTGCCAGGCCGGGTCGTGGTCGGCTATCTCGACGGGATCTGCCATGCGCCGATTATCCAGGGTCGCCTCAGCCGAAGGCGCGGACCTCCAGGAGCCCGACCGAGCCCTGGCCGCTCTGCAGCACGACCCGCAGTCTGGTGGTGCTGACAGCGGTGAACGTGACCGGGTTGTAGGCCCCGGCCGTGATCCCGTACGCGCTCGCACCGGGCACGTCCGCGTACGCGCTGCCGTTCCAGTACTGCAGCTTCCACGAGGCGGGCACGCGCACGCCGCCGCCGTCGTCGAAGAAGTAGACCTCGGCCGACTTGATCGTCTGAGTCGAGGACCAGGTCAGCTCGGCCCACTGGGTGCCGGTCTCCGGCCAGGTGCCCCAGCGCGGGCTCGGTACGAGGCCGTCGTTGACGGCCGCGACGCTCTCCCAGGGCGAGGTGTACGAGGCCGAGGGGGTCGCGCTCGAGGCCAGGTTGACGGGCGTGGGGTTGCCGCCCCCGCCGCCGAAGGCGAGGTCGTCGTCGCTGAAGATCGGGTGGGACGGGTTGACGTCCGCCTCGCCACCGCCGCCGTCGCAGCGCCGGTCGGGGTTGAACATCAGGTACGTGCCCGACGAGCAGGCCGTGGCGGGCTCGGCGTCGCCGCCGACGACCACGCTGCCGCCGAGGTTGGCGCCGCCCTGGACCAGCGCGCTGTTCTTCACCACGGCGTTGCCGCCGACGGTCGCGCCGCTGTTGACCCAGGACAGGTCCTCGATGCGGGCGTTGCCGCTGACCGTGCTGTTGCCGTACACGGCGGCCCGGGGGCCGACGTAGGCGGTGGCGGCCACGTTGGCGCGGTTGTCCACCCAGCCGCCGCCGTTGGAGTGCCAGTGGCCGCCGCCCGGCGCGGCCGGCTTCACGTGACCGGGCTCGAAGCCCCACGGCGTGGCGCCCTGCAGGCGGAACTGGTACGGGTAGCGGTAGTTCTTCGGGTAGCCGTCGAGGAAGGCGTACTTGTGGACGGCGCTCGGGGCGCCGACGACCACGAGGTAGACGTCCTTCTCGCCCGCCTGGGTCTGGAAGGTCACCTCGCCGTTCGAGGAGTTGTAGATCGGGCTGTAGCGGGGCGTGCCATTCTTCACCGCGACGAACCCGTACGACCAGCCCGATCCGGCCGCGGAGTTGACGTGGCCCCTGAACCGCATCCGGATGAGCGCGCCGTCGCTGCTCGGGACGAGGCGGATCTTGTTGTAGCCGTAGTCGGAGGGGGCGATGGCGTCGGAGACGCGGAAGTGCCCGGCCGCCGCGTTGACCGCCTGCGCCTCCACGCCGTTGTAGGCAGTGACGAAGGGATACAGGCTGTTGATGAACGGCATGAAGTCGGCGCGGTTGGAGTAGTCCCACGTCACGTTGCGCTGGGCGTACTCACCCAGCCGCCGGTTGAGCTCCGCCTGGTCGATGCCGGCGATGCGGCGGTAGGTCTCCAGCGGGTGCTCGTTGCTCCTGGCCTCGTTCCACAGGCGGTTGAACATGGCCAGGCCGTCGCGGTCCTTGATGTACTGCAGCAGCATCCAGTTGCCGTAGTGGTGCCGGCTGCTGCTGTAGGCGAGGTTCTCGGTGCGGATGAACCTCGTCAGGTCGCCCGCGGCCGTCTTCGGGTAGACCTGCATGGCCATGAACTCGGCGCTCGTCTCCCAGAACGTGCCCGCGCTCGGGTCCGTGAACCCGTAGCCGGACCTGCCGAGGAACGTGTAGTTCTGGAACACGTGCCCCAACTCGTGCGCCAGCCCCCAGGAGCCGGGGAGCGCGGCGGCGGGGGCGATGTTGATGACGCCGACCTTGCCGTCGGTCGAGCCGCCCGTCGCCCACGCGTCGAGCGGCGCGTTCGACCACGTCCTGGTGACGATGACGATGATCTTGTACTGGGCCAGCAGCCCGGTCTCCGGCGTGAACTTCATGGTGTTCACGTAGAAGGAGTAGAGGGTCTCAAGCTGGCTGAGCATGTTGTCGGGGTCGAAGTTGTACGGGGAGGGCGCGGTCTTGGGGTTCGTGCCCGATCGGTCGCCCCATAACAAGATGAAGTTCGCGGACTCCTTCGTACGGTCGTTGGCCCACGGCACCTCGCCCGTGCTCTGCCACCGCGCGGGGATGAAGACGGCTTTTGCCGCCGCCGTGGCCGCCGGGGTGGTCGTGAGGAACGCGGTGACCAGCATCAGAAGGGCGACCGTCGCCGCCCGCAATCGTCTCATTCGGAAACCTCCGAGCCGCTCTTTTTGTTAGCGCTAACACTGTGCGTTATGTCACATATTTTGGAGCGGCATAGAGTGTTGAGGTTCGCAACAGAGGCTGTCAAGACCCGGTGAAACTTTCAGTTCCGAAAGGCTGCCTCCGCCGCGTTCGCCTGCGCGAGCTTCTCCTGCTCGGCCGTCCACCCGGCGAACTCCCGCTCCAGCGTGGTCCCGGCGGTGGTACGCGCGTCGGTGCTGATCGTGACCGCCAGCCCGTCCTCCAGGAGCGGGATCGCGGGGTGCTCCGCCAGGCCGGGGACGGCGCCGGTCAGCACGTTGCTGACCGGGCACATGTCCAGGGCGATCCGGTCGCGGCGCAGCCGTTCGAGCAGCGCGGAGTCGCCGGTGCAGCGGACGCCGTGCCCGATCCGGCGGGCGCCGAGCACGTCGATCGCCTCCCACATGCTCTCCGGGCCTGCCGCCTCGCCGGCGTGCACCGTGCAGGGGAGACCGGCCGCGTGGGCGAGGTCGAACGCGGCCCGGTGCGGCGTGGCCGCGTACAGCAGCTCGTCGCCGGCCAGGTCGAGCCCGGCCACCTTGTCGCGGTGCCGCAGCGCCGTCTCGGCGACGGCCAGGCTCTGCTCCGGCGTCTGGTGCCGCAGGCAGCACAGCAGCAGCCCGGTACGCACTCCCGTCGCCGCCTCGCCCGCCGCCAGGCCCTCGGCGACGGCCTCGACCGCCTCGTCGATGGTCATGCCCAGGCGGCCGTGCTGCTGCGGCGCGAAGCGCGCCTCGCCGTAGACCACGCCGTCCGCGCTCCAGTCCTCCACCAGCTCGCGGGCGGCCCTGCTCAGCGCGTCGGGCGTCTGCAGCACCTGGAGGGGCACCTCGATGTACGTCAGGAACCGGCCCAGGCTGCCGCACCCGGCGGGCGCCGTCACCAGCTGCTCGACGGGGGCTTCCAGGGTGATGCCCTGGCGGCGCGCGAGATCGGCGATCGTGCTCGGGCGTACCGATCCGTCGAGGTGGCAGTGCAACTCGTAACGCTGGTTCATCGCGGTCCCTCACAGGTGTCGAAGAGCAGTTGCTTGAAAGCGGTCTCGTCCACCCGCCGCACCAGTGTCAGGTTCGGGGCGGGGGCCGAGCGGCGGCGGTCGATGATGAGCTGGCCGCGGGTCTCGTCGCCGAGCGCGACGTCCACGTACGCCCGCTCCCGCTCGACGGCCAGCTCGGGCCGGAGCGCCACGGCCATGGCGACGGGGTCGGGCAGGTCGTAGCCGGACAGGCCGGTGACGTCACGGGCCCACTCGGCGACCGTACGGTTGACGCGGTGGGCGAAGGTGGCCATGGGGGTGCCGAGCTGCTCCAGCCGGAGCTGGTCCGCCGGGGTCATCACGGCATCCCGGCGCGAGACGTCCCAGCCGATCCAGGTCACCTGGTCCGGCGTGGCGGCCTGGAGCACCACGCGGGCGGCCTCGGGGTCGGCCCACACGTTGAACTCGGCGGTGGCCGAGACGTTGCCCCACAGGTCCGCGGCGCCGGCCATGCAGTACACGTGCCGGTACCGGGAGAGCAGGTCGCGGTCGCGGAGCAGGGCGGCGGCGAGGTTGGTGAGCGGCCCCAGGGTGACCAGCGTCAGCTCGCCGGGGAGGCGGCGGGGCGCGGTCAGCAGGACGTCCACGGCGTGCTCCCGCTTGGCGGCCCGCAGGGGGCCGGGCAGGCCCAGATCGCCCATCCCGTCCTGGCCGTGCACGTGCTGGGCGGTGGACAGCGGGCGGGTCATGGGGCTCTCGCAGCCCTCGTGGACGGGGATCTCCGGGCGGCCGGCCGTCTCCAGGGAGATGAGCGCGTTGCGGGTCGCGGTCGCCAGGGGCACGTTGCCCGCCACCGTCGTCACCGCACGTACGTCGGCCAGGCCGCTGGCGGCGGCCAGCAGCAGCGCCACGGCGTCATCCGAGCCGGTGTCAGTGTCGACGATCAAGGGCAGCACGGTCACCTCTTGTCTAATCGTTTAGAACTGCCAAGTGCATATCTAATCGATTAGATGCGAGAATGTAAACCGCCATGAGGAAACGTCCGAGCACTCTGGCCGACGTGGCCCGCCGAGCGGGGACCTCGACGGCGGTGGTCAGCTATGTGATGAACAACGGGCCCCGTCCCGTGGCGGCCGCCACCCGCGAGCGGGTCCTGGCCGCGGCGGCGGAGCTCGGCTACCGGCCCAACCGCATCGCCCGCGCGCTGCGCTCGCGCACCACGGGCGTGGCCGGGCTGGTGCTGGCCGACGCGTCCAACCCCTACTTCGGGGCCCTGGCCAGGCACGTCGAGCGGGCGCTCGAGGGCCGCGACCTGCTCACGCTGGTCGGCAACGCCGGCTACTCGGCGCAGCGCCAGCGGCATCTCGTCGAACGTTTCCTGGCCGCCCAGGTCGACGGCCTGGTGATCGTCTCGGCCGACTCCGTGGGCGACGTGGCCGAGGTGGCCGAGGCGGCCGGCGTACCGGCCGTCTACGTCCACAACGGGCCTCCGGGCGCGCCCGTGGCGGCGGCCGACAACCAGGACGCGGTACGGGAGGCGGTCGCGCACCTGCGCGGGCACGGGCACCGGCACATCGCCTTCCTGGCCGGCCCCGACGACGAGGGACCCGTGGGCGTGCGGCGGGCGGCCTGGCAGGCGGCCGTCCCCGGCGCCGAGCTTTTGCGCTGTGACTACTCGCGGGCCGCCGCGGACGCCCTGACCCGCCGCCTCGCCGACGCGGGCACCCTGCCACCTGCCCTGGTCACCGCCACGGACGAGCAGGCCATCGGGGTCCTGTCCGGCGCCTGGGCCCGCGGCGTCGCCGTCCCCGACCGGCTGGCCGTGATCAGCCTCGACGGGACACCGGAGAGCGCCCACACCGCTCCGGCGCTCACGGTGACCGAGCAGCCGCTCCAGGCCATGGCCGAGCAGGCCGTGGCCCTGCTGTTCGACGAGGCGGCCGCCCCGCTCGCCACTCGCGCCGCCCTGATCCCGCGGCGCAGCTGCGGCTGCGGAGGAGGAGATCTGGACCTACTCTCGTAAGAGAAGGGATAGGTCCATGGACATCAACATCGTGCTCGGAGTCATCGCCTTCTTCCTCTTCTTGGTGGTGGTCACCGGGGTGAGAGTCGTCAACCAGGTCGAACGCGGCATCGTCTTCCGCTTCGGCCGGGCACAACAGCAGATCCGCGACCCGGGCCTGAGGTTCCTGATTCCCGGGGTCGACCGCATGCGGAAGGTCAACGTCCAGATCGTCACGATGCCGATCCCCACGCAGGAGGGCATCACCAGGGACAACATCTCCGTACGGGTCGACGCCGTCGCCTACTTCCGGGTGCAGGACCCGATGCGGGCCGCGATCGAGGTGCAGAACTACCTGTTCGCCGTCGAGCAGGTGGCGCAGACCTCGCTGCGGTCCATCATCGGCAAGAGCGAGCTGGACGACCTGCTGACCAACCGCGAGGAGCTGAACAGGGGCCTCGCGCTCATGATCGACAGTCCGGCGCTCGGCTGGGGCATCCACATCGACCGGGTGGAGATCAAGGACGTGCAGCTGCCCGAGGCCATGAAGCGGTCGATCGCCCGCCAGGCCGAGGCGGAGCGCGAGCGGCGCTCCAGGGTGATCGTCGCCGACGGCGAGCTGCAGGCCGCGAGCAAGCTGGCCGACGCCTCGGGCATCATGGCCCAGACGCCGGGCGCGCTGCAGCTGCGCCTGCTGCAGACCGTGGTGGAGGTCGCCGCGGAGAAGAACTCCACGCTGATCATGCCGCTACCGGTCGAGCTGCTGCGCTTCTTCGAACGGGCGACGCAGAACGCCGCACCGGCCGAGCCCGCCACGGTTGGCTCCGAACGGGTGCGGCCCGAGCGGCCCGCGCTCACGGAGGAGGAGGGCGTTCCCGAGCTGCCGGCGCAGCGGAGCGAGAGCGAGTCGGCCCTTGAGACCGGACAGAAGTCAGGTGATCTCCCGCTGACCCGGTGAGAGCCACTCGGCGATGTCGGCGACCACGGCCGGATCGACGTGCTGCGGCGGCTCGTACTCCGCCGGGGTCGAGGGGCCCGTACCGGGGAAGAACAGGTGGTTGCCGGCGTCGTGGACGCGGAACGTGACGTCCGGCCGGTGCGCGAGCCCGGCCCGCCACCGCGCCAGGTCGTCGTCGACGGTCACCTGGTAGTCGCGGCCGCCCTGGAGGATGAGCATCGGCTTGTCCAGCGCCGCCGCGGTCGCCACGGGGTCGTAGCCGCGCATGTCCAGCCAGTACGAGCCGGAGAAGCCGAACGGCAGGTC
Organism: Nonomuraea sp. NPDC004186; assembly: GCF_053603495.1. Taxonomy (NCBI): domain Bacteria; kingdom Bacillati; phylum Actinomycetota; class Actinomycetes; order Streptosporangiales; family Streptosporangiaceae; genus Nonomuraea; species Nonomuraea sp. NPDC004186. The sequence continues at coordinate 137,795 of NZ_JBSGFQ010000003.1, forward strand.
CTCGGCCGGCGTGGCGGGCGACAGGTCCGGGCCGGCGACCGTGGCGGCCTGCCGGGTGATCATCTCGACCGCCGCCTGCCAGTCGGGATTCACCGAGGCGAGGTAGCGGACGACGCGTACGGCCGCCTCGTGCATCGGCTGGGCGTCACCGGCCATGATCACCAGACCGGCCACGGACGGCTCGGCGGCGGCGATCCGCGGGGCCGCCTTGCCGCCCATGCTGTGGCCGAGGACGAAGACCCGCCCGGGGTCCACCTCCGGCCGCCGCCGGAGCAGGTGGACGGCGGCGACCGTGTGCGGGACGTACTCGTCGGCCATCGTGAAGTCGCCGGCCAGCCGGTCGGCGTGGACGTGGGTGACCTTGTCGTAGCGCAGCACCGCCACACCCCGGCTCGCCAGGCCCCAGGCCAGATCCTTGAGCGGCTTGTTCGGCCCGCTGGTGGCGTCGCGGTCGAACGGCCCGCCGCCGCTGAGCAGCACCACACCGGGCCACGGGCCTGGACCGCGCGGCAGGCTCAGCGTCCCGGGCACGGCCGACGGGCCGGAGCCGACGGTGACCTCGTGCTCCTCGAACCGCTCCGGGCGGGCGTAGGCCGGCGGCTCCCACACCGCGGTGTCCAGGGGTGCGAGGCGCAGGCCGTTCAGCAGGCCGGCGTCGTCCACCGACATGACGACCGCGAGCCCTCCGCGCTCGCACGTCACCGGAACGCTCACCCTGACCAGCCCCGCCCGGATCGGCTCGCAGGCCGGCTCTCCGACGGCGGAGACGGGCCCGATCTCGGCGGCCCAGACGGCCCGCAGCGCCTCGGCGGACACCTGAGCCCGCAGCGGCCCCGCGAACAGGCCCTCGATTTCCGTGAAGCGTCCCTCGCGGGCCATCTCGACGACCGTCGTGGCGGTCGCCGCCGGGTCGGCTGCCATCACGTCCCAACCTTTCTCGATTTATGCGAAAGGTAGCACAGGATGAGATCGTAGAAAATGCCTACTCTGGACCTAACGGGGAGGACGCCATGGCATCTGCGGAGTTCGCCAGCTATTGGCGTTATCGCGGTCTCGGCGGTCTGGATCTGATGCGGGCGCGTTTCGTCCGGCGCCGGTTCGCCCGGCACAGCCATGAGACGTACGCGATCGGGACGCTGGAGGCGGGCCTGGAGGAGATCCGTTTCGCCGACGGCGTCGAGTACGCGGGCATGGACGACGTCGTGCTGATCGAGCCCGGCATCGTCCACACCGGCGAGCCCCCGACCGCCGACGGGTGGACGTATCGGGTGCTGTACCCGAGCGTCGAGCAGGTGCGAGAGGTCGCGGACGAGCTCGGCCTGCCCGCTGGGATCCCGTCGTTCGACCGGAGGGTGGTGTCCGACGTACGGGTGGCCCGGCGGGTGACGGCGGCCCATCGCGCGGCGGAGTCCGGCCCGTCGCTGGCCGCCGACTCCCTGCTGCACGCACTGCTGACCCTCGTGCTCGGCGCGTACGGCACGCGACTCCCGAGGCGCCCGGCCCGCTCGGCCGGGCGGAGGAGCATGGCCCGGATCCGCGACCTGCTGCACGCGACCATGCCGGACCCGCCCGGCCTGAACGAGCTGGCCGCCGCGGCCGGGGTCACGCCGTTCGCGCTGTTGCGCTCGTTCCGGCGCGCGTACGGCATACCGCCGCACGCGTACGTGACCCAGCTGCGCGTCGCAAAGGCCCGCGAGCTGCTGCGACAGGGCGTGCCGCCGGCCGAGGCCGCGGTGGCGGTGGGGTTCTGCGACCAGTCGCACCTTTCGCGGCACTTCCGGAGCCTCGTCGGCGTCCCGCCCCGCGCCTACCAGCGCGGGGTGCAATAACGTCCAATCCTTGACGTCCGCCACCGGTCTACGGTGCCTCGCGTGACGACCGACGAAAGTGCTCTTCCCCTCGAACTCGACCGATCCGCCGTCGCCCGGCTGGGCCGCCAGGCGGTGGACTTCCTGGCCGACTGGGTCGCCGAGCTGGACTCGGCGCCCGCGAGCGACTACGGGCGGGCGGACCGGCCGGCCACCGAGCTGCTCCGGCCGCCTGCCGACGGCCCCGGCGACTTCGGCGCGCTCCTGGAGACGTTCCGCCAGGCGGCCGGGCAAGGCGTGAACACGGCGGGGCCCGGCTATCTGGCCTACTTCCCGGCGGGCGGGCTGGTCACCGCGGCGCTGGCGGAGCTGCTCGCCCAGACCGCCAACCGCTTCACCGGCGTGGCCCAGATGTCACCCGCCCTGGTCGCCATGGAACACGGGGTGCTGACCTGGTTCTGCGACCGCTTCGGCCTGCCCGCGGGCGCGGGCGGGCTGGTCACGACGGGCGGCTCGCCGGCCACGTTGTCGGCGCTGCTCGCCGCCCGGCACGGCCGCCCCGGCGACGGCACGTTGTACGTGACCGAGCACACGCACTACTGCGTCGCCAAGGCCGCCCGCATCGCGGGCCTGCCTCCGGAGCGGATCCGCGTCGTGCCCGCCACCGCGGACCTGCGCATGGACGTCGCGGCGGCGGCCAGGATGATCGCCGACGACCGCGCGGCGGGACTGCACCCGTTCCTGCTGGTCGCCACCGCCGGAACCACCAGCTCCGGCACCGTCGATCCCCTGCCCGAGCTGGGCGAACTGGCCCGCCGCGAAGGGCTCTGGTTCCACGTGGACGCCGCTTACGGCGGCGGCTTCCAGCTCACCGAACGCGGCCGGACCCGGCTCGCCGGGATCGAGGCCGCCGACTCGATCGTGCTGGACCCGCACAAGAGCCTCTTCCTCCCGTACGGCACCGGCCTGCTGCTGGTACGCGACCCGGCCGTGCTCCACGCCGCCCACGCGGCCGACGGCCGGTACCTTCAGGACCTGCGGGCGCTGGACGGCCTGCCCGACTACGGGCACCTCGGGGTGGAGCTGACCAGGGAGTTCCGCGGCCTGCGGCTGTGGCTGCCGCTGCACCTGCACGGCGTTGGCGCCTTCGAGCGGGAGCTGGACGAGAAGCTCGACCTCGCCGGCCACGTCCACCGCCGGCTGGCCCAGGACCCGCGCTTCGAGGTGCCGTGGCGGCCGGACCTGACGGTCGTGCTCTTCCGGCTGCGCGGCACGGACGAGCGCAACCGGCGGCTCCTGGCGGACGTCAACGAGACCCGGCGCGTGTTCCTGAGCAGCACCACCGTCGACGGGCGGTTCTTCCTGCGCCTGTGCGTGCTCAGCTTCCGCACCCACGCCGACCGCGTCGAGGAGGCCCTGGGCATCATCGGCACGGCGGCGTGAGCGACGGGCCTAATGCTTGATGGGCAGGTCCTTGCGGGCCTGCTCCAGGTCCTTCTTCCAGATCCACAGCCGGTTCGGCGGCGGGACCTGGTGGTAGCCGAACAGGCCGACCTCGGTCAGGGTGCGCAGGTCCACGCACACGCGCTCGTAGGCGTTCGCGACGGCCTCGGCGGGGTTCTTCAGGTCATTGGTGCCGAGCTTGACGCAGGCCCGGTACTCGTAACCCAGCAGCAGCTCCGGGCCGAACTGCGCCCACGCGCCGCGCTTCTGCTGCCAGGCCACCTCGGCCTCGTCGAGCATCAGGTTCAGGTCGAACGAGGGCGGGATGGAGGGGTAGATGAGGAAGCTGGCGGCCCACCCGAGGGACAGCAGGTCGAGGTTGAAGGTGCGGCGCTGCGGGTCGTCGCGGGGCGGCATCGGGTCCGACGTCCCGCCGGCGAACCAGGGCGCGGTGTAGGCCAGCAGGCGGCCGTGGTTCTCGACGAGCTCGCCGGTGGCGATGACGGCCAGCTTGCGCTGGGTGCCGTCCGGGCGGGTCAGGCGGGTCTTCACCATGGTCTTGTGCGCCTCGGCCGCCAGCTGGCCGGCGGTCATGTGGTGGTCCGCGGCGTTCGGGGTGATGCGCGAGATGAGGTATTCGCGTAGGTGCTCGGGGATGGCGTCGTACGTGCCGTCCTGCAGCCGGGCCTTGGTGCGATCGAGCGCGGCCTGGGCCGTGACCGGGGTGCCCCCGAAGTGGGTTTCCGGGGTGTCGATGGACACCATGCGGACCGACATTTCGATCTTCGGGGTGTCACCGTCGACCACGTCGGTGAGCTTGTAGTCATTGGCGGGACGGCTGGGCCCGACGAAGCCGAGATTGATCATTTTGCGCTCCAACACCGGGTGAGACCTGGAGCGCCAACATCGCAGCCGATCGGTCTTCCCCGGCGACTGACACGCTGACCTGGGACGACGTAGATCGAAAACATTGACCAAGATCTACCTGGGTGGCCTTGCGCGTGGGGGTCAGGTGCTCGGGCCCCAGGTGAGGGAGAGGCCGGTGGCGGCCCGTTCTGTGCGGATCTCCATCATGCTGCCCAGGATGGTGGCGTGGTCGGCGACCAGCGCGGTGGCGTCGAGCGCGTACGTGATCCGCTCGCTGAGGAAGACCGGGCTGCCGGGCGGCTCCCCGAGGTGCGCCGCGACGGCCGGGTCGAGCCGGCCGGGCCGGATCTTCTCCGAGGCGCGCGCCACCGCCACGCCGCAGTCGGCGAGGGCGCCGTAGAGGGAGACGGCGGTGAAGTCGCGGTCGCGGATCTGCTCGGCCGCCGGCCGCCGGATCCAGGAGACCTGGTGGATCGCGGGGCGGCCGGCGAACTCGCGCACCCGTTCCAGTCGCAGCGCGCTCTCGCCGGGTGCGGTGCGCAGCTGCGTGGCGACCCCGGCCGGGACCCGGCGCAGCGAACGCCCGAGCACGACCGTGCGTACCTCGTGGCCCTGCTTCCTGAGGTCGTCGGCGAGGCTCTGCAGGGAGCCCAGCTGGTAGGCCAGGTGCGGCGGGGACACGAACGTGCCCCGGCCGGCCTGCTGCACGATCAGCCCTTCGTCGCTGAGCTGCCGGAGCGCCTGGCGGAGGGTCATCAGGGTGACCCCGTACGAGGCGCTCAGCTCGCGTTGGGGCGGCAGCGCCGCGCCGGGAGCGTAATGTCCCGACCGGATCTTCGCGGCGAGGTCGGCGGCTATGGCGCGGTACCTCGCCTCGTGTCCGGCGTCGCGGGCCATCGTGTCTCGTCACGCTCCTGGTCAAGGGCCCGCCGCAGGCCCGTCAGGTAGGCGCCGACGTCGTCCGGCGCCGCCCCGTCGAGGATCCGGCGCATGATCGCGGCACCGATGACGACACCGTCGGCGCGCCGGGTGGCTTCCACGGCCTGTTCCGGCGTGGAAATGCCAAATCCTAGCAAGACCGGCCGGTCGCTGCCCTGCTTGATCCGTTCGGTGAGGGCCGCGGCGGGCTCGGCGAGCGCGGCCCGCTCGCCGGTGGTGCCCATCACCGAGACGGCGTAGACGAAGCCCCGGCTGCGGCGCGCGATCTCGTCCAGCCGTCGCCGCGGAGTCGCGGGGGAGGCGAGCAGGACCAGGTCGACGCCGGTGGCGGCGGCCGCGTCCGCCAGCTCGCCGGCCTCGTCCAGCGGCAGGTCGGGCACGATGAGCCCGGCGATCCCCGCCCGGCGCAGCGCCCGGCAGAACTCCTCGGGCCCGTCGCGCAGCACCAGGTTGTAGTAGGTGCTGGCGACCAGCGGCACGTCCAGGCGCAGCTCGGCGACCTCGGCCAGGATGCCGTGGGCCGTCGCGCCCCGGGCCAGCGCCGCGTCCGACGCCTCCTGGATGGTGGCGCCGTCGAGCGTCGGGTCGGAGAACGGCAGGCCGAGCTCGATCGCGTCCGCGCCGGCGGCGGCGAACGCCCGCAGGTAGCCGGTCCAGCCGGGGGTGATGCCGCCGGTCACGTACGGCATGAGCAGCTTGTGGCCGCCGTCGCGCCGGGCGCGCAGCGAGCTTTCGAGCAGGCCGGTGCTCATACCAGCTCCTTCAGGGTCGAGATGTCCTTGTCGCCCCTGCCGGACAGGGTGAGCAGGACCGTCGCACCCGGCGGCAGCTCGCCCGTACGCGCCGCGCGGATCACCCACGCGACCGCGTGCGCCGACTCCAGCGCCGGCACGATGCCCTCGGTACGGGCCAGCCGCACCGCCGCGTCCACCACCTCCTCGTCGGAGACCGTGACATAGCGCGCCCGGCCGAGGTCGCGCAGGTGGGCGTGCTCCGGCCCGACCCCCGGGTAGTCGAGGCCGGCGGCGATGGAGTGCGCCTCGGTGATCTGCCCGTGGTCGTCCTGGAGGAACAGCGAGCGGAAGCCGTGCAGCACGCCGAGGCTGCCCCTGGCAGCCCCGGCGCCTCCCTCCGCCTCCACCCCGACCAGCCGGGCGGCGGTGTCGACGAACCCGGCGAACGTGCCCGCCGCGTTGGAGCCGCCTCCCACGCAGGCCACGACGTAGTCGGGCACGGCGGCCGGGAGCGCCCCGGCGCACTGCCCGCGCGCCTCGTCGCCGATGACCCGCTGGAACTCGCGCACCATCCACGGGTACGGGTTGGGCCCGATGACCGAGCCGACGCAGTAGTACGCCTCCTCTGTCGCCGTCACCCAGTGGCGCATGGCCTCGCTGGTGGCGTCCTTGAGGGTACGGCTGCCGGTGCCGACCGGTACGACCTCGGTGCCCAGCATGCGCATCCGGAACACGTTCAGCTCCTGCCGCTCGACGTCCCGTTCCCCCATGAACACGGTCGCCGGCAGCCCCAGCACCGCGGCGGCGGTCGCGACGGCCACGCCGTGCTGCCCCGCGCCGGTCTCGGCGATCAGCCGCTTACGGCCCATCCGGAGCGCGAGCAGGGCCTGGCCCAGCACGTTATTGATCTTGTGGGAGCCGGTGTGGGCGAGATCCTCCCGCTTGAGCAGCAGGGTCACGCCCAGCTCCGCCGACAGCCGCCGCGCCGGGGTCAGCGGCGTGGGCCGCCCCACGTGCAGGGCCAGCGACTCCGCGAGGCTCTCGCGGAACGCCGGGTCGGTCCGGGCCTCCCGGAAGGCCGCCTCCACCTCCCGGCAGGCCGCGACCAGCGACTCCGGCACGTAGAGCCCGCCGTACTCCCCGAACCTGCCCCGCTCCCCGGGATCCTCCATCACACCTGGCCGCGTCGCCAGGACTCCTGCCGTCATGCGCCTCACCCATCTATAACTCTTCCAACTATTCTATAACTGTGGCACAGATGCCGTGGAAGCGCTACGCCGCCCCGGCGACGAGCCGCAGTCCGTCGTGTCCGTAGGCCCTGGCGAGGTGGGTGAGGGGCTGGCCGAAGAAGTCGGTGACCGCGAGGGCCTGTTCCTGCGAGGTGAGCGCGTGCCAGCCGAGGAACCGCTCGTCGCCGTACCAGGAGACGAAGGCGTCCGGCTCGAAGGGGATCCGGGCGGCCCGGGCGCCGTCGGCGGTCCGCCAGAGGCAGGTCTGGCTCGTGCGTCCGGGGCAGTGGGTGGCGAAGAGCAGGCCGGAGGGGGACGCCCACTTCTGTCCGTCGATCAGCTTCCCGACGTTCTGGAGGCGCCGTTCGACGGTGCCGCCGAGGTCGAAGAACGTGACGTCGAGATCGTCGTCCGCGGTCTCGTAATCGCTTTCGGGGCCGGACTGCACGGCGACGGTCCTGGCGTCGCCTCCCCAGCGGAACGCGCCCGAGTAACGCTCTCCGTGGGTGACGCGGACGAACCGGGGTCGCATCGTGGCCAGGTCGATGATCACGAACCCGGTGATCACGCCCCGGTCGGTGGCGGTCAGCAGCAGCAGCCGGCCGTCCGGCGACCAGACGGGCGAGGCCACGCCCATAGGAGCCTTGACCGTGGGGATCCGCCGGACCGACCGCGTCCCGGTGTCCAGGAGCGTCACCGGGTCCCGGCCGCGCGCGGGGTAGTTCTCCGTCGTCCGGGCTCCCCAGGCGCCGCTCGGCGAGAGCGCGTGCACCTTCGTGCCCAGCCGGGTGAAGGTCCCCTTCGCGCGGACGTAGGGGTGCCCGTCCAGCAGGTACGCGGTGACCACGGGTGGGGCCGTGACATCTTGGGCCACCGTCACCTTCGTCCCCGGCAGGCGGGACAGGCCGAGCCGCCGCGAAGGCGCGACGGGAAGCGTGGTCCGCGCCTGGACGCCGGGGCCCGCGTCGCGTGTCCGGTCGGCGATCGAGCCGGCGAGTGCCGTCAACCGGCGCCGGACGGAGAGGTCGCCCGACGCCACGGCCACCACCGCCGGGCCGGTCCGGAAGTAGATCCTGGCCGGCGGGGAGGAGTCCGCCACGGCCTGATCCCCGATCCCGGCGGCGGGCCGATACGCGTAGACGTCTCCCAGCGTCTCGACCATGTCCGCGGCCTCGTCCGCGTCGCCGGCGATCCAGAGCACGCGGACGCTGAAGGAGCCGCCGCCCGGCTCGGCGTAGCGGCAGGAGACGGATCTGGGCAGCGTGTACCCGTACAGGGTGGTCTGGGGTGGGCCGGGGGAGAACGTCCCTCCCGGCAGGAGCGCGCAGGCGTCCGGCCAGCGGCCCGGGTCCACGCCCCCGAGCAGCGAGGGGCCTCTGGCCGGCGGGAGGCGCCGCAGGGCCGAGAAGCGCACGCGGCGCGTCTGTCCCGCCGCCGGAATGACGCTCCCGACGTAGAGCCGCTGACCGGCCGACGCCAGCACCTCGGCCGGGACGGGCAGGGTGTACGAGGTCGCCGCGCCGGTCCCGGGATCGATCGCATCGACGACCGGGAAACCGCCGAGCCCTGCCCGGGCTGCGATGCCGCCCTCGACCAGCTTCGCGTACACCGGGGCGGGCCTCACCTGCCACAGGGGCGCGCCGTCCGGCCAGGACGTCGCCGCCAGGACGTCGTCCTCGCCGCTGTGATAGGTCGTCAGCACGAGGCCGGGCCCTCGGACCACGGCGCATCGCGGCCAGCATTCGCCGTGATGGAGCACGGCCCGCCCGCGGTCGTCGAACAGGGTCATCGCGCGGTCGCCGGAGACCGCGATCATCCCCTCGGCCACCTGGAAGTCCGGGGAGGTCCCCGCGGGGAGCGGGATAGAGCGGAGCGTCGTACCCGTGGCGGCGTCCAGCAGGAGCACGCGCGGCGACCGGCCGCAGGCGAGGAACAGCACCACGTCGGCGGCGCGGGCCGCCGAGCCGGAGACGTCGCACCCGGCGGGCATGCGGAAACTCCACATGTCGCGGCCCGCTCCGGTCGAGATCCCCCTGATCGCGCCGGTTTCCAGATCCTTGACGGCGAACACCGGCGAGCCAGCCCGGGGAGCCGACGATCTCCGCCAGCCCGGCGGGAGGGACGTCCGCTGCCTGCGCCAGAGCTCCTTGCCGGTGGTGCTCGACACCGCGACCAGCTCGTGCCTGCCGCTCGCCCGCTCGGCCGGCCGGTAGTAGTCGATCACGACGACGTCCGAGGCGAGGTCCCAGCCCGTGGCGGACGCCGTGGTGAGCTGGTGCTTCCACCTCGGGCGCCCGTCGTCCACCCCGAACGCGAGCACGCCCCGCGCGGTGCGTACGAGGAGGTCGCGGGAGGTCAGGGCGTGCTCGTAGCCGTCGCGCGTGATGGGCACGTCGGCGTGCCAGAGGGGGACGAGCCGCGCGCTCGGCAGGGCGCCGGCCGGCGCGCTCGCCGGCACCGGGACCAGGCCCAGGAGGAGGGCGGCCAGGAGGGCTAGTCTGCTCGTTGCTCGTGGCACGGCCGGTTCCTCTTCCAGGCCCGATAGCCCGCGCCGAGAGTGGGATCGCCGTAAACGACGGCGTACTTCTTGGCCTCTCCCGTGACCCTGAACGGCTGCCCGTCGGCCTCGCCGAAGAACGCGCTGGTGGGCTGCCCGTCGGCCTTGTAGACGTAGACCACCTCGATGTCCCACTCGTACCAGCGGTGCTCGGCCCGCACGGTGAAGTCGACCGTGACGCGCTCGCCATCGGCCAGGTCGATGCTCTTGGGCAGGTACCGCGAGCCTCCGCCTTCAGGCGCCTGGAGGTCGAGGTTCACATCGATCTTGTACTCGGTTCCCTCCCCCTGGGCGGGAATGGTGAGGCAGGTGCCCGTCGGAACGGGACCGGACCGGAGGACCCGGGGCCGGACGTCGATGATCCTGATCGGCTCGCTGCGCTGCCCTTGGAGGACGATGACCACGTTCATCTTCCCCACGCGCGCCGCGTGATTGCGTGACAGCATCTCGACCAGCTGCTTGAAGCTCGGGCCTCGCATCAGCAGGGCATGATCGACGGGCGGCAGCCGGTCGCGCGTCGCCACGGACTCCGTCACGTAGAGCCTCGACGTGACCGTGCCGGCCAGCGCCGGTGCGCCGGTCAGATCCCGGGCCGCGTCCACCAGAGTGGGCCACATGCCGGCCACCACGCCGCAGAGCACCAGCACGACCCCGGCGGCGATCAGCCGGGGGAGCCTGGGGGTGCCCCGTGAGTTGATCGTCACGTCCCGTGCGGACGTGATCTGGATGTTGTCCCCGCCGACCACCGCATCGCGCAGCACCGGGGCCGCGGCGGCCGGCTGATCCGGCTCCGTGCCGGGCAGGCGGGTCATGCTGCCACCCGGAGGCTACCGGCCACCGCGCGGGCGAGCCGCATCGTGACGTCGCGGTCCCCCGCGCCGTCCATGCGGACCAGTGCGCCGCCCACTCGTACGACCGCCGCGTCGGTCATCGAGCTGTTGACGTACAACCGCACCCCGGGCTCGGGGCTGGAAATCCCGCTGAAGTCATCCTCGCCGAACCTGACGACGATGGCTTCGAGCGTCGTCTCCGCCTCGCCCGCCGTCGCGCTCACCCACAGGACGCTGAGCGTGAGCACGGGGTGCTTCGCGTCGTCGGGGACCAGGTCACAGCCGGTGGGTGTGTTCAGGCCGAGTTCGGGCGGGCCCGGCCGGGGGAGGGGCCGGTAGCGGGCCTTGGGGAACTCGGCCGCCAGCGCCGAGGCTGGGACGAGTGAGCAGGCGTCCGGCCATCTCCGGCGCTCGACGCCGCCTCTCGCCGTGAGGCCGGGGTCGGTCACCGGCGGCGGGACCGTCTTGTATGCCAGCACCGGCTTCATGTCCTTGTCCGTCTCGGGGGCGACGAGCAACGCGTACCGGCTGATGCCGATCACTTCCTCGTAGATCGGGATCGTGGCAACAGGTGTCTGCTTCCCCGTCGCCGGATCCACCGCCACGATGACGGACCTTTGGAGTGCGGCGAGCCGCCTCGTCCCGTAGATCCGCCCGTCGACCGCCACGACCGTCTCGAACTCTCCCGCCTCACCGTGGATGGGCGTGACGCGGCGCGCACGGCGGTCCACCGCGTCCGCCACCACGGACTTGCTGACGTCGTCCTGCCGCACGACCAGCAGGCCCTCGGCCGTGGCGACCCACGAGCACGAGCACGTCTCCCCTGCGAGGTGCTCGTAGAGCAACCGCCCGTCGGCGTCGTAGACGGTGAAGGCGTTGTCGCTCTCCACTCCGATCGCCCGGCCGAAGACCGAGATCAGGGGAGTCCCCGAGGGGAAGACCTCCCGTTCCCAGAGGAGACGCCCGGTGGAGACCTCCAGCGCGCGCAGGCGGGCATGTCCGGCGCAGTTCATCAAGAACGCGGCCACCGACTCGTCCGCGCTTCCCGAGGCGAGGTGGCATCCGGGGGAGACGGCGGACTCCCACCGCGGCTGCCCGTCCGCGGCGTCGAGAGCCCGCACCACGTCGACGGAGGGAATGTGGATCAGCACCCGTTGCCCGCCTGTACCGAGGTACGTGAAGTAGGGATCAGGCAGGTCGGAGCCGTAGAACCCGGACGTGAGGTTCCAGAGGACCGCCCCGGTGCGCCCGTTGAAGGCGAGCAGGCTGTCGCCCTGAGGGACCTCGTCGTCGTTCTCGTCGTCGCGCTGGGCCACCGCGATGACGTAGTCACCGGTGACATCGAGCCGTTCGTCCAGCGGCGTGTAGCCGTCGATGTCCGACGTGCTGAAGGACCACAGGCTCTGACCCGTCGCGGCGTTCCTGGCTTGGATCTGCTCGCCGTGCGTCAGGATCAGGACGTCGTCCAGGAAGAGCGCGCCGGGCCAGTCGTCGCGGAAATGGGCCTGCCATAACAGGGAACGAATCCCGGCAGGAATGGCCGGTCCCGGCTGCTCCACGGGAAAACGCGGGGCCGGTGGGGCGAGAATCGCGAGGCAGAGGAGGCACAGCAGGGCGTGCCACACCCACGACTCGCGAATCCGCCATCCCGTGATCACGAGATATGCCTGGTAAACGCTTCAGCGCCGGCGGATGTCGATATCCCGCGCCTGCCCTATCTGGATGTTGTCACCGGATATCGAGCTGCCGGAGACTATCTGGCTGCCGTCGTTGGCGACGATCGCGCCGGCGGGGGCCGTCCGCAGCAGCTCCGTGACGTCTCTGACCAGCTCGGGATCGGCGGCCATGGCCCTTTTCAGCTGGCCGCGCAGCGCGGCGACGAGGTCCTCGTCCTCGGGCGTCTCCACCACGTCCTGTACGGCGGATTCGATGCGGTCGCGACTCTCCTCCCGCTTGACGAAACGCTGCAGCAGCCGGCGCCCGAGATTCACCGACTCGTCGGCGGCCAGGTCCTGCGTTTTGGTCAGCACCGCGGCCCCGTAAGCGCCGATGGCCGCCGTTATATAGGGCATGACCTGGCCGGCGATCGCAACGATGTCCACGCGCCCCTCCTCGCTTTCTCATTTCATCAACTCCGATAAGGAAAGGGTTACATCATTCGTGATCGCCGGGCCATGGATGACGACGTGAGCATGGCTCGCGGGCGGGCGGGGATATTTCCGGTGCTCTCCCGTCAACCGGACGTGAGCCTCAGGGAGTGTCAGGAGGTGGCACGACCGACGAGAGGAGCGCGGGTGGATGCGGAATTCGTGAGTTTCGTGCGGCACCGGGGAGATCATCATCTGAAAACGGCGGTCCTGCTCACCGGCGACTGGCACACGGCTGAGGATCTGGTCCAGTCCTGCCTGGGCAAGCTGTATCGCGTGTGGCATCGGCTGGACACCAGCAGCGACCCCGACGCCTACCTGCGCCGGATCCTGGTCAACACGTACCGGTCCTGGTGGCGTGCCCGGTGGCGGCGCGAGATCCCGCGCGCCGAGTTGCCCGAGTTGCCCGGTCCCGGTGACGTGGGGGACACCCGGGCCGTGGCCGAGGACGTACGGCAGGCGCTGGCGCGACTGCCTGCCAGGCAGCGGACGGCCCTGGTGCTGCGGTTCTTCGCCGACCTGCCGGAAGCCGAGGTCGCCGAGCTGATGGGCTGCTCACCGGGGACGGTCAAGACCCACACGCATCGCGGCCTGCAGGCGATGCGGCGGCTGATCTCTCCCGACACGCTGGTCAACCGAACCGAGGACGAAGGGAGTGGGATCCGGTGAGACACCGACACGAGGAGCCGTCCATGAACGAGCACGAACTCCGCACGCTGCTCATCAAAGCGACCGAGGACCGGCCGGCGGGCATCGACCTCATGCCGGCGATGCCGAGGCGCCGGCTGGCCAGGGTCCTGGTCCCGATCGCCGCGCTGGCCGTCGCCGCCGCGGTGGCCGCGGTCGCGGTGGTGCTGCCCGCGACCCAGTCGTCGGCGCAGGCCCAGGTGATCGCCGCGGTCGAGAACACCAGCCAGGAGAGCTACCGCATCCATGTCACGTCCGATGCCAAGGTGTTCGACGGCGCCATCGACCCCGTCCGGCGGATGGGCGTCATCACGAGGCAGGACGGGGCCGAAACCCGGTTCGTCGGCGACCTGATGTACGTCCGGGAGAGCGGCGCCGCGACGTGGCTGGTCTCGCCGCGCGCCGACGCCGACCTGGCGGGCGCGCCGCCGGTCATCGCCCTGGTCAAGCTCGCTCCCATCGACCCTCATGCGGCCCTGGAGCGGCTCCGTACGGCCACTGACGTCCGCGAGGCCGGCACAGCCTCCGGGCAGGGCTGGGCCGGGCAGCGGTTCGCGTTCTCGCTGGAGGCCGGGGGCGGTGCCGACGTGAAGGCGGGCACGGCGGAGGCGGCCACGGGCACCGTGGACGTGGACGACCAGGGCCGGATCCGGCACCTGGAAGTCGCCTTCGGCGATTCCGGCAACCGGAACGTCATGGACTTCAGCGACTTCGGCACCCCCGTCTCGGTCACCGCTCCGCCCACCGACCAGGTACGGCAGCCGCCCGCCGACAAGCTCGGCAAGCCGACCGGGAAGCCGACCGACAGGGCGCGGCAGGACTCCGGTGACAAGGTCGGGGAGCCCACCACCAAGACGTCCTGACCGGCCACGCGCGAGGCCCGGACACGTCGCCGCGGGCGATGTCACATTCGCCGGCATGGAGAGCTCTCAGGAGGCGAACACCGCCTTCCAGGGAGCTCTCTTGACCACCGCCTATGTCGTCACCGCCCTCGTGACCATCGCCGCCAACACGTTCTCGGGCTTCGCCGCCATCACCCGGCTCGAACCGATCATGCGGACTCTCGGCCCCGCCCTGAAGACGGCGGGAGTGCCCGAGTCCTGGCTGGTCTTCCCGATCGGCGTCCTCAAGGTCGCGGGCGCGCTCGGGCTGGCGCTCGGCCTCCTCGGCGTGCCGCTGATCGGCACGGCCGCCGCGGCCGGGCTCATCCTCTACTTCGTCTGCGCCCTCTACACCCACCTGCGCGTCAGCGACTTCTCGCCGATGTTCTTCCTGGCGATCGGGTTTCTCGGGCTGGCGGCGGCCACGCTGGCGCTGGACCTCCTGAGGTGAAGCGGCGGCTACGAGTCTGCCGTCGCCAGCTCGGACAGGTTCATCGCCATCGCGTGGTGGACCGCGGGGACCCAGTCCAGCGCGCGCAGGGCCGTGTTGCGCAGGGAGCGCAGCGGGCCGTTGCCGACCGTCGCGATCCTCGTCATCCGGTGGGTGAAGGCGACCACGTCCTCGGCGACGGGACGGCGCTCGGTCCCGTACGTGTCCAGGATCGTCTCGGGAGCGCCGTCGCGCAGCACGGCGGTGAGCTTCCCGGCAAGGGAGAGGGCGTCCTGGATGCCGGTGTTCATGCCCTGGCCGCCGGCCGGGCTGTGGACGTGGGCCGCGTCGCCGGCCAGGAAGATCCGGCCCGCCCGGTAGCGCTCGGCCAGGCGGTGGTGGACACGGAACCGCGAGCTCCAGACGAGGTCCGTGACCGTGGCCGGCTGGGTACGCGGCCCGCGGGTGTCGAGGAGCGACTGGATGTCGGCGACGCCGGGACGCTCCGGAGCCTCCTCGACCGTCGCGACGATCCGGTGGCGGCCGCCCGGCAGCGGCGCGACGACGGTCACCCCTTCGGGGGCGAAGTACAGGGCGACCTCGTCGCTGGGACCCGCCCAGTCGAGGCGGACGTCGGCCAGCACGAACGACTGGGCGTAGGTGTCGCCCGTGAACGCGATCCCGGCCTGCTCACGCACCGTGCTGTGCATGCCGTCGGCGCCGACGGCGTACGAGGCGCGGATCTGGCGGCCGTCGGACGTCGTGGCGGTGACCCCGGTGGCGCTCTGCTCGACGGCCGTGACCGCGTACGGGCGGTGGACGGTGCCGCCCGCGGCCCGGAGCCGGTCCAGCAGCACCTGCTCGGTGATGTCCTGGGGCACCAGCAGCGTGTACGGGAAGTCGGTCGGCAGCTTGTCGAAGGCCACGGTCAGCAGGACCCGGTCGCGGTCGCGTACGGTGAAGCGGGGCACGGTGACCCCCCTCGACACCAGCTCGTCGCTGACGTCGATCGCGCGCAGCACCTCCAGGGTGCGGGCGTGCACGACCGCGGCCCGCGAGGTGTTCGCGCCGCTCGCCGCCTTGTCCACCAGGACGGCGTCCACGCCCTGCCGGGCCAGCGAGGTGGCCAGGGCCAGGCCGGCCGGGCCCGCGCCGACGATCAGGACGTCCGTGCCGGCCGGAAGTTGTGCGTTCATACCGCGAAATCCCCTTGTCTTCAGTAGTAGTTGCGCATCAGTTCGGTCGCCCAGGCCGGCTGTACGGTCTCGCCCTGCGGCCCGAACTCCGCCATGTAGGGCTTGAGATCGAGGACCGGGCTGCCGTCGATGGCGTCCAGACCGCGTACGCGCACGTCGAGGCCGTCCACGGCGAGCAGGCGGCAGCGGGAGACCCCCAGCCTGTTCGGCCGGTTCTTGGCCCGCTGCGCGAAGATGCCCACCGGCGGCCAGTCCGGATTGCCCCTCGGGCGGCGGGCCGCGGTGTGCACGGACTCCGGGTCCACCAGGTGGAAGAGGAACACCACCTCCAGGTGCGAGAACGCGTCCAGCCCCGCGAGGGAGTCCGGCTGGAAGCGCGTCCCGTCGAGGCGGATCACCGCTTCCTCGGTGTTCCAGTCGTCGTCGAACGCCTCGGTGCGCCCGCCCACGACGGTGCCCACCGGTTGCAGGGTGACGGCGTGCTCCACGGCTTCCTCCAATGTCGGGTTTCCGCTCACGACCGTACGGGCCGGGGCTCGCGGGTGAATAAGTCACGATGACCGGGTTGCTCGCGGGCGGCGGAGGCCGCTTAGGTAAGGTCGGGGCATCATGATCGGGCGAAACGCCGAGATCGCCCTACTCAGCGGGCTGATCGCCGAGTCCGGGACCGGCCGGGGCAATGCCGTCGTCGTGTACGGAGAGGCCGGGATCGGCAAGTCGGCGCTGCTGGCGGAGGCCGCGCGGGCGGCGGGCGACGACGTGCTGGTGCTGCGGATCACCGGCGTGGAGGCCGAGGCCGAGCTGCCCTTCGCCGCCCTCCACCTGCTGCTGCGGCCGGCCCGGCACCTCGTCGCGGGGCTCCCGGAGGCGCAGCGGGCGGCCCTGCTCGGCGCGTTCGGCGAGAGCCAGGGCGGGGCCCAGGACCGCTTCCTCGTCGGGCTCGCGGTGCTGACCCTGCTCGCCGAGCTCGCCGAGGAACGTCCCCTGCTGTGCCTGATCGACGACGTGCAGTGGCTGGACCGCGCGTCGGCGGACGCGCTGGTGTTCGCGGCGCGCAGGCTGGGAGCCGAGCGGATCACCATGATCCTGGCCGCCCGCGACGACGGTGCGCAGCCGCCCGTGCAGGGCGTCCCGGAGCTGCGGCTCGCCGGTCTCGGCCGGGCGGACTGCGAGCGGTTGCTCGCCGGGTCGGCCGCCGATCTGGTGCCCGAGGCGCGGGACCGGGTGATCGAGGAGGCCGAGGGCAACCCGCTCGCGCTTCTGGAGTTCGCCGCGGCCCTCGTCCCCGAGCAGCGGGCGGGGCGGCTGGCTCCGCTGCCCCTGCAGGCGCCCAGGCTCCCCCTGCCCGGACGGCTCGAACAGTCGTTGCGTGCCGCCATCCGGCGGCTCCCCGAAGCCACGCAGCTGCTGCTCCTAGTCGCCGCGGCCGAGGGTTCGGGCAGCCTGGAGCTCGTCCTGCGGGCCGCGGAGGGATTCGGGGCCGGGCTGCCCGACCTGGAGCCGGGCGAGCGCCACCACCTGGTGCAGATCTCCGACGGCCGGCTGCGCTTCCGCCATCCCCTGGTCAAGACCGCCGCGTACCACGAGGCGCCGCTCGCCCGGCGGGTGGCCGCCCATCGCGCGCTGGCGGACGCCCTCGACGGCGACGAGCACGCCGACCGCAGGGCCTGGCACCTGTCCGCCGCCACCGTCGGTCCCGACGAGGAGATCTCGGACGTGCTGGCGGCGGCCGGGGAGCGGGCCCGGCAACGGGGCAGCCACGCGTCGGCCGCGACCGCGTACGAGCGGGCGGCGCAGCTGACCGTCGATCAGGGCCGGCGGGCCCGCCGGCTGGCCGCCGCCGCCGAGTCGGCGATGGGCGCCGGGCAGCTGGCCCGCGCCGGCGCCGCGGCCGACCGGGGCCGGCGGCTGACCGGGGACCCCGTGGTGCTGGCCCGGCTGGTCGCCGTGCGGGCCGCGGTCGACTCCGAGCACGGCAGCCCGTCGCCGGCGGCGCTGATCGACGCGGCCGCCGGCATCGCCCGCACCGCGCCGGCCGACGCCGCGTCCCTGCTCGCGACCGCCGCCGCCGAGGCCTGGTTCGCCGGTGACCACGCCGCGCTCGGGCGGGCCGCGGAGCTGCTGGAATCCGTCGTGCCCGGCGACGACCCCGTGGCCGGAACGGTACGCGGCATGGAGCGGGTGGCCGCCGGCGACCCCGCCGCGGGGCTGCCGCTCATGCGCGCCGCCATCTCGCCGCGCGCCGCCACGGACCCGGTCGCCGGCACGTACGCGGTGTTCGGCGCGTTGATGACCGGTGACGACGAGGCGGCCTGCGAGCTGGCCGCGGCCCGCGTGGCCGCCTGCAGGGAGCAGGGCCTGATCGGCGCGCTGCCGCATGCCCTGCAGCTCCTCACCCAGGCGCAGCTCCTGCGGGGAAGGCACGCGGAGGCGGCGGAGTCGGGCGCCGAGGCCTGGCGGATCGCCCACGACACCGGGCAGGCGGGGCGGCTGCGGCATCTGCACGGCATCCTGGCGTGGCTCGCCGCCGTCGAGGGCGAGGACGACACGTGCGTACGGCTCGCCGGCCAAGCCGACGGCGCCGCGCGGGAACGCCACGGATCGGGATGGGGCGGTTGCGCGCTGATCCTGCTCGACCTGGTACGAGCCCGGTACGACGCGGCGGCCGAGCGGATGGCGCGGATCCTCGACGGCCCGCTCGGTCACACCGTGATCGTCACCTTCGCCATGGCCGACCACGTCGAGGCCTGCGCCCGGCTGGGCGACCCGGGCCGGGCGGCCGAGGCGTTCGCCCGGTTCGACGCCTGGGCGGCGGCCAGCGGACGGCCGGGCGCCGCCGCCGTCGCGCATCGCTGCCGCGCTCTCCTCGCCCCGCGCGGCGAGGCCGAGGCCCACTACGGCGCGGCGCTCGAGTGGCACGCCCGGGGCGGGCGGGTGTTCGAGCACGCCAGGACGGAGCTGCTGTACGGCGAATGGCTGCGGCGGGCCCGCCGGCGCTCCGACGCCGGGGCGCAGCTGCGCTCGGCGATGGGCCGCTTCGCCGCGCTGGGCGCCGCCCCCTGGGCCGAACGGGCCCGTACGGAGCTGGCCGCGACCGGCGCCCGCGCCGACCTGCCGGAGCTCGGTGTGGCGGCGAAACCGCTCGACGCGCTGACCCCTCAGGAGCTGCAGGTCGTCCGGCTCGCCGCGACGGGCGCCACCAACCGGCAGATCGGCGCCCAGCTCTTCCTCAGCCCGCGGACGGTGGGATTCCACCTGTACAAGGCGTACCCGAAGCTGGGGATCTCCTCGCGTGCCGACCTGGCGGGCCTCGACCTGGGCCGTCCCGCCTAGGGCCAGCGCCCCGACCGTACGATCACCGTCACCAGCAGGGCCAGGGCGAACGCCGCGCCCAGCATGAAGAGGCCGAACCCGGCCAGCAGGTTCCAGTTACCCAGGTCCGACAGGACCGGGAGAGTGGGGTCCACGTAGTACAGGACGATCCACGCGACGCCGACGAACCAGGACACGCCCATTGCCGCGGCCAGGCGGCGGGCCAAGCGATTGGTCGGCGCTACACGAGCTTGAAGATCGGACACCGGCATCACCCCTGTTCGGTGGATCCAGCGTAACGCGATCAGGAGCAGAGCAGGCGGGCGATCGTCAGGTCGGTGATGAGGACGTTGACCCAGCCGCCCTCGATCGCGGCCTTGATCGCGGAGAGCTTGCGCATGCCGCCCGCGACCCCGACCCGGCGCTCGACGGCGCGGAAGGTCGGCGCGTCGATGCCGATGACGCGCTGGTCGAAGCCCGAGTCGACGGGTTTGCCCGTGGTGTCGAAGAAGTGCAGGCAGACGTCGCCGACGGCGCCGAGCCCGCGCAGCTCCTCCTGGTCGGCCTGGCTGACCGCGTTGCCGCTGCTGAGCAGCAGGGGCGAGGGCTCCAGGCTGCCGATGCCGACCAGCACGACGGTCAGGTCGTGCCACTGCGCCTGTACGTCCTTCACGCTGGGGTCCTCCAGCAGCGCGTCGCGGATCGCGGTGGTCGCGACCACGCCGGGCAGGGGCACGAAGATCGGCCGGGCGTAGGTGAGGTTGGCCAGGCGGGCGACCAGCCGGGTGGCGTGCACCTGCGCCTCGGGGCTGCCGACCCCGCCGACCAGCTGGATGACGCGGTCGGCGACCTGGGAGTTCTTCTGCGGCAGGCGTTCGACCGTGGCCAGCAGGGTCTCGCTCCAGGACGAGATGCCGATCACGTCGCCGCCGGTGAAGGTGACGCCGAGGTAGGCCGCGGCCGCCGAGGCCAGCGGCGGGATCACGTCGTCCTGGTAGTCCTCGACGTCCACGACCACGGCGTCGCGCAGCCCGTAGCGCCGCTGCAGCTCCTCCTCCAGCTCGGTGTGCACCCCTTCGGGGAGCGTGACCACCGTGCGGACCATGCCCCGCGTGACCGCCTCCTTGAGCAGGCGGGACACGCGGGGCTGGGAGATGTTGAGCGTGGCGGCGATCTCGGGCTGGCGCATGTTCTGCTCGTGGTACATGCGCGCGACCCGGGCCAGGAGGCGCAGGTGATCCTTGGTCGTGTCGCGCCTACGTTCCGCGTTCTGGACCACCGCGTACTCCTTTCTATTCACTCCTGAATGAAGCCTATTGTCCGAACCACCGTGGCGGAGACGCCGGCGGGGGTCACTTCCTGGCGAACACCCCGAACTCGTCGGCGTTGTCGGCAGTGACGAGCTCGCAGTCGATGGACTGCTTCTCGTCCTTGCCCGTCTTGCCGGTCTTGATGAACTGGTCGGCCTGGTCCACGGCGCTGGTGGCGCCGAGCGCGGCGGGCTGCAGCCCGGTGGCGTGCATCTCGCCCGCCTTGATGGCGGCGATGGCGTCGGGACTGCCGTCGAAGCCGACGACCACGACCTTCTTCAGCAGTCCCGCGGCCTTCAGCGCCGCGACCGCGCCCAGGGCCATGGTGTCGTTGCCGGCGATGACGCCCTGGATGTCGCGGCTCTTCTGGATGATGGTCTCCATCTTGGTGAACGCCTCCTGCTGGTCCCAGTTGGCGCTCTCCTTGGCCACCGGCTTCATGTCCGGGTACTGGGAGATCACGTCGGCGAAGCCCTTGGAGCGGACGCTGGCGTTGGTGTCGGACTCCTTGCCGACCAGCTCGACGTAGTTGCCCTTGCTCTTCATGGCCTCCACGAACGACTGCGCGACCAGCTGGGCGCCCTGGGAGTTGTTGGAGACGATCTGGGCCTTGGCGACGCCGGTGGCGTTGATCTCCCGGTCGATCAGGAAGACCGGGATGCCGCCCTGCGCGGCCTTGCGGACCGGCCCGATGGAGGCGTCGGCGCCCGCGTTGTCCAGGATGATCGCCTTGGCCTGGCGGGAGATGGCGGCGTCGATCAGCTCGCTCTGCTTGTTGGGGTCGTCGTCGTGGGAGGCCACGGACGTCTGGTAGCCGAGCTTCTCGGCCTGCGCCTTGGCCGCCTCGGCCTCGGCCTTGAAGAACGGGTTGTCGTGCGACGGGGTGATGATCGCGATCAGGCCGCCGGCGGCCGCGGCGCTGCTGCTGCCCGCCTTCGCGGTGCTCGCGGGCTGGTCGCCGCCACCGCTGCCGCAGGCGGCGAGCGTGGTGCAACCGAGCAGGACGGAGAGTGCCAACGTGACGATGCGGGTGGGGGGCATGGTGTCTCCTTGTCGTTCAGTCGTGCTTCTTGCTTGCGGCGACCGCCGCCGCGGCGGCTCCCCGTCGCTTGAATCGCTGCTGGCCCTGGTCGAGCATCACGGCGAGGATGATGACCGCGCCCTTGATGAGGATCTGCCAGAACGTCGACACGCCCAGGATCACCAGGCCGTCGGCGAGAAAGCCGATGACGAACGCGCCGACCAGGGTGCCGCGCACGGTTCCCCGGCCGCCGCTGAGTGCGGCGCCCCCGATGACCACCGCCGCGATGGCGTTGAGCTCGTACGTCTCCCCGGCCTGCGGGGCGGCCGAAGTGAGCTCCGAGGCGATGATGAGCCCGGCGACCGCCGCGCAGGCGCCGGAGATCACGTACACGATCGTCTTGACCCGCCGGATCGGCACGCCGGACAGGTCCGCGGCCCGCTCGTTGCCGCCGGTGGCGTACAGCCAGCGGCCGAACGGGGACTTGGCCAGCAGCAGCACGGCCGCCACGGCCAGCAGGATCATGATCCAGATGGAGGTGGGCAGGCCGAGCGGCCGCCCGCTGCCGAGCAGCTCGAAGCCGGTGTTGCCGAGCGCCGGGTTGCCGCCCAGGTTGGGGTAGGTGGCGCCGTTGGAGATGAGCATCGCCGCGCCGCGGGCCACGTACAGCATGCCGAGCGTGGCGATGAACGGCGCCACGTTGAAGCGGGTGACGAGGATCCCGTTGATCAGGCCGACCGCCATGCCGACCGCGACGCACAGCACGATCACCACCCACACCGGCGGGTAGGCGATCACGCCGCCGACGTGCAGACCCTGTAGGAGCTCACCGGCGACCACCCCGGACAGGCCCACGATGGAGCCGACGGACAGGTCGATGCCGCCCTTGAGGATGACCAGCAGCATGCCGAGCGCGATCACGCCGTTGATGGCGACGTGCTTGGTCATCGTGATCAGGTTGGGGACGGTGAGGAAGGAGTCCGACAGCAGGCCGAAGATGACGATGAGCACGGCGAGCGCGATGAAGGCGCGCAGCTCGAAGGCCACGTTCAGCAGCGAGAGGCGGCGAGCCCGGGTGGCGGCCTGCTCCGGGGCCGCGGTGGTCGCCGTCGCCGTCATGACGAACCGTCCTGGGTTCCGCCGTCGGACACGCGCATCAGTTCCTCCCGGGTCAGCTCGCCGCGCCGAAACTCGCCGACGAGGGCGCCGCGGGCGAGCACGAGCAGCCGGTCGGGGATGTGCAGGGCCTCTTCGGCGTCGGATGTGGTGAACAGCACGGCCAGGCCCCGCCTGGCCTGGGCCGCCATCAGCTCGAAGATGTCGGCCTTGGCGCCCACGTCCACGCCGCGGGACGGCTCGTCCAGCAGCAGGACGCGCGGCCCGGTCAGGAGTGCCTTGCCGATGATCACTTTCTGCTGGTTGCCGCCGCTCAGCGACCCGATGGCCGCCTGGGCGCCGCTGGTCTTGACGGTGACGTCGGCGATGGTGCGGGTGACGGCGGCGCGCTCGCGCTCCTGGGAGACGAACAGGCCGCGGACGAACGTGCCGAGCGCGGACAGGGACAGGTTCTGCCCGACCGACATGGTCTGGACGAGGCCGTCGCGCTGGCGGTCCTCGGGCACCAGCACCACGCCCCGCTCGATGCGGTCGCGGATCCCGGCCTCGTGCAGGGGCGCGCCGTCCAGCAGGACCTCGCCGGAGGACGGCCGCAGGCGGCCGGCCAGCGTCTCCAGCAGCTCGGTGCGCCCGGAGCCCATCAGCCCGTAGACGCCGACGATCTCGCCCGCGCGCACGCTGAGCGACAGCCCGTTCACGGCCAGCCGGTCGGGGACGGCCGGGTCGGCCACGGTGAGCCGGCGGACGGCCAGCGCCTCCTCGCCGAGCACCGGCTCCCGGCTGGGGAACAGCGTGTCCTGGTCGCGGCCGACCATCTGCTCGACGATCCAGCGGATGTCGACCTCATCGGCCCGGGCCGTGGCGACCAGCCGCCCGTCGCGCAGCACCACGACGTCGTCGGCGATCTCCAGCGCCTCGTCCAGGTGGTGGGAGATGTAGACGACGGCGACGCCCGCGGCGGTCAGCTCCCTGATCACCCGGAAGAGCACGTCGACCTCGGGCGCGGTCAGGGCCGAGGTCGGCTCGTCCATGATGAGGACGCGGGCCTGCTGCAGCAGCGCGCGGGCGATCTCCACCAGCTGCTGCTGGCCGAGCCGCAGGTCGCCGACGAGCCGGTCCGGGTCGACGTCCTCCTCCAGCCGGCGCAGGACCGCGGCCGTGGCCTCGCGCTGTGCCTTGCGGTCGATGGAGCCGTACGCGGTGCGGACCTCGCGGGCCAGGAACAGGTTGTCCTGGATGCTGAGGTTGGGGCAGAGGCTGAGCTCCTGGTGGATGATGGAGATGCCCTGGTCGGCCGCGTCGCGGGAGGAGTGCAGCCGCACGGGCCGCCCGTCGAGCTCGACATGGCCGGTGGTGGGCCGTTCGATCCCGGCCAGGATCTTCATCAGGGTCGACTTGCCGGCGCCGTTCTCGCCGAACAGCGCGGTCACGCGGCCGGGCGCCACGTCGAAGTCGACGCCCTTGAGCGCGTGCGTGCCGCCGTACACCTTGGTGACCTCGCCGGCCCGCAGGACCGGGCCAGAGACGGGCGCGCTCATGAGATCGCCACCGGCGTGATCGTCACGGTCTGGGGTGTCAGCAGGGTGAACGCCCCGGTGACGGAGATCTGCTTGCCCTCCAGCCCGGCCGCGTCCAGCCCTTTGAGCAGTTTGTCGCGCAGCTGGTTGTTGAGGGCGGTGGCGGCGTCGGCGTACTCCACCTGGTTGGTGAACTGGCCGAACGTGATGAATCCCACCGCGTCGCGCAGCGCGGTGCCGTTGATGGCGGGTCCGGTCTGCACGGAGACCCGGGTGCCGTCCGGCAGGCCCTTGACGGTGACGGGCAGCAGCCCGGATTTGACCGCGCCGGCCTCGCCCGTCACCTTGACGGCGAAGGTGTAGGGGCCGGTGCCCTGGCGCTTGCCGTACTTCTGGCTCGCGGCGTCCTTGTCGGCGGCCAGGGCGTCGAGCAGGACGGGCAGGTCGACGGCGGCGCTCTTGACGGCGGGGACGATCTTGGCCTCGTAGTTCTGGGCCCCGAACGCGGCCGGGTCGAACTTCTTCGGAGCCGCCGCGGCCGCGGTCTCGACGGTCCTGTACTCGGTGCTGACGGCCATGAGGACGACCAGCACGGCGACGGCCGCCGTGGTGATCCAGCGGATCGGGACGCGCCGACGGGGGGTCGGCGCCGTTGCTGTCATGTGCTGCTCCCTTCACCGGAGGGGCGGGATCTGCGCACGGCCTCGTGCCAGGCGGCTTTCCTGGCCGCGCGTTCCGTCTCGTCCAGGGCGGGCTCGAACCGGTCCGCGGGTCGCGGGCGCCGTTCCAGCTCGCCGAGCGTCCACAGCTTGGCCGCGAGCCCGGCGGCGTCGGCCACGCCGAGGCATGACAGGTCGTGCTCGCCGGAGCGGGCGACGGCCCGGCCGCTGACGTCGGCCTGGAACTGCATCAAGCGGGCGCTGCGGGTGAGCCCGCCGTCGGCCATGAGCACGCTCACCTGGCCGACGGCCTGATCGACGGCGGCCACCACGTCCTCGACCTGGAAGGCGACCGCCTCCAGGGCGGCGGCGACGAGCTGGGCCCGGCGGGTGGCGAGCGTCAGCCCGATGATGACGGGGCTCGCGTCCGGGTCCCACCAAGGGGCGCCGAGGCCGCCGAAGGCGGGCACGAAGTGGACGTCGCCCGGGTCTGCGGCCTCGGCCAGCAGCACGTCGGCTGGCACGTCGAACAGCTCCGCCAGCCAGCTGACGGTGCGACCGGTCGCGCGGATGTTGCCCTCGACGGCATGAACAGGACCGTCCCCGAGGTCCCAGGCGATGCTGCGGCACAGGCCGGGCGCGTCCGGAGGGCCGCCGACGGCCATCACCGAGGAGCCGGTGCCGTAGGTGGCCTTCACCACCCCGGGCCGCCAGCCGGCGTGGGCGAACATCGCGGCGTGCGAGTCGCCCATGACCGCCAGCACCGGCACCCCGTCGGGCAGCGGCGCGAGGTCGCGGACGGCGGGGAAGGCGCCGCAGGAGGCGACCACCCTCGGCAGCACCTCGGCCGGCACCCCGAACAGCTCCAGCAGCCGCGGGTCCCACTCCCCGGTCCCGACGTCGAGCAGCTGGGTGCGCGAGGCGTTGCCGACCTCGATGACGTGCTCGCCGCCCAGGCGGCTGAGCAGCCAGGAGTCGACGGTGCCCAGGCACAGCTCGCCCGCCCGGGCCCGGCGCCGGTCCGGATCGTACGCGTCGAGCAGCCAGCGGGCCTTGAGCGCGGAGAACATCGGGTCCAGCGGCATCCCGCTCACCGACCGCACCAGGCCGGCGGCCCCGGTGGCGGCCAGTTCGTGGCACTGGGCGGCGGTGCGCTGGTCCTGCCAGCTGATCAGCGGCCCGACCGGCTCGCAGGTGCGGCGCTCCCACAGCACCAGCGACTCGCGCTGGTTGCTGAACCCCACGCCGGCGACCCGGGCGGCCTGCTCGGGGCCGACGCACTCGGCGACCGCCCGCCGCACGCTCTGCCACAGCTCGTCGGCGGACTGCTCGACCCAGCCGGGGCGGGGCTGGCTCTCGGCCACCGGTACGACGGCGCGGGAGACGACGCGGCCGCCCTCGTCCACGAGCAGCGCCTTGGTGGAGCTGGTGCCCTGGTCGATGGCCAGGATGAGCGGGCTAGCCATGGCGCAGCAGGTCTTTGACGGCGCTGACGATGCCGTCGGCGGACAGGCCGAAGTGGTCGAGCAGGAAGGCGGTGTCGCCGGTGGGGGCGAACACGCGGGGCACGCCGAGGATGCGCATGGGGACGGGGTGGCGGGTGACGACGGTGGCGGCGACGGCCGCGCCGAGCCCGCCGCTGATGGTGGCCTCCTCGGCCGTGACGATGCCGCGGGTCTCCCGCGCGGCGGCCACGATGGCCTCCTCGTCCAGCGGGTCGAGGAAGGGCATGTTGAGGACCCGCAGGTAGACGCCCTCCTCGCGGAGCCGGGCGGCCGCCTGCAGCGCGCGGGAGGTCAGCGAGCCGATGGCGATCACCGTGGCGTCGTCGCCGTCGGCGAGCAGCACCGCCCTGCGCGGCTCGAAGGGCGCGCCCTCGGGCGTGACCACGGGCACCTTGAACCGCGGGATGCGCACGTAGCTGGGCCTGCCGGAGGCCGCCGCCCAGCGGACGGCGGCGCGGGTCTGGACGGAGTCGGCCGGGACGATCACGTCGAGCCCGGCGACCGCGCGCATCCAGGACAGGTCCTCGATCGAGTGGTGGGTGGGGCCGAGCTCGCCGTAGGCCATGCCCGGGCTCTGCCCGCAGAGCACGACGTGCGCCTCGCTGTAGGCGACGTCGGCCTTGATCTGCTCCAGGGCGCGGCCGGTGAGGAACGGCGCCGCCGCGCACACGAACGGGATCTTGCCGGCGTTGGCCAGCCCCGCGCCGACTCCGACGAGGTCCTGCTCGGCGATGCCGACGTTGATCAGCCGGTCGGGGAAACGCTCCCGGAAGCCGACGAGGTTGCTGGAGCCCACGGAGTCGTTGCAGACGGCCACGATCCGCTCGTCCTCGGCGGCCAGGGCCAGGAGCTCCGCGGCGAAGTCCTGGCGGCAGTCGAAGGCGGTCTGCTGGTCGGTCACGGTCATCGTGCCAGCTCCGCGAGGGCCGCTTCGACCTGGTCGGGGCTCGGCACCTTGTGGTGCCACTCCACGCGGTCCTCCATGAACGACACTCCCTTCCCCTTGATCGTGTGGGCGATGACGGCGACCGGCCTGCCGGTCGACGAGCCGCTCATCGCCTGCAGGAGGGCGAGGTGGTCGTGGCCGTCGACCTCGCGTACCTCCCAGCCGAAGCTGCGCCATTTGTCGTCCAGCGCCCCCAGGGCGTTGGTGTCCTCCGTCCTGGCGCCCTGCTGCAGCCGGTTGCGGTCGATGACGGCGGTCAGCGACGACAGGCCGTGGTGGGCGGCCGCCATGGCCGCCTCCCAGTTGCTGCCTTCCTGCAGCTCCCCGTCGCCGAGCACGACGAACGTGCGCCAGTCCGCGCCGTCGAGCTTGGCGGCCAGCGCGCACCCGGTGGCCACGGGCAGACCGTGCCCGAGCGCGCCGGTGTTGGTCTCGATGCCGGGGACCTTGATGCGGTTGGGGTGACCGTTGAGCGCCGACAGCGGGGCCATGAAGGTGTCCAGCTCGGCCTCGGGGAAGAAGCCGCAGTGGGCGAGGGTCGAGTACAGGGCGGCGGCGCAGTGTCCCTTGCTCAGCACGAAACGGTCGCGCCCGCTCCACCGCGGACGTTCCGGATCGACGGACAACACGCCGTAGAAGCAGGTGACCAGGATGTCGGTGACCGACAGGTCACCCCCGACGTGCCCCAGCTGGGCACGGTCGATCATGCGGATGATGCTCCGGCGCACCTCCGTGGCCAGAAGCTCCAGCTCCGCGGCCGCGGCGTGCCGGTCGGCCCGGCGAATCCGCTCGGCCGCCTGGCGATAGACGGCCGAACGCGTCGGATCGGCAGCGAGCAACGACATCACCGCGCCACGCCTTGAATATCTATTCCAATATGACTAGGCATATTTTGAAGCTAAGGCCGCCATCGCGTTCATGTCAATGAGGTGCGGAAGCTTGCGACTCGCCTGCTTCTTGACGGCTGTATGTCGCCGACGTTACATTCCGCTCGAATAGACAGGCGGTATTGAATAGCTATTCAATCGCCTCCAGCCCTCTGGAGAGGCAATGAACATCCCAAGCAAAGCGGCAGCTCTGGCAGCGTCTGCGCTGCTCCTGACCGCCTGCAGCGGCCGAGTCCAAGACAACACCAGCGCGACCAGCGGGGGGCAGGTCAAGCTGAGCTGGTGGATGGTCACGCAGAACGCGGACACGGCAAACGCCGCGTTCAAGTCGATTATCGGCGACTTCGAGAAGCAGAACCCGAACATCAAGGTAGATCTTCAGTACCGCGCGGTAGATGCGCACAAGGACGCGCTGCGCACCACGGCCGGCAGTAGTTCCGGCCCGGACATCTACTACAACTGGGCCGGGCCCGGCCTCGGCGGCGAGCTCGTCAAGTCGGGCGTGAGCCTCGATCTGGGCAAGTACTACCAGCAGTACAAGTGGGCCGACCGGTTCAACCCGTCGACCCTGGCGGCGTACAAGCAGTACGGCGGTTACCACGGCGTGCCCTGGACGCAGCGCACCGAGGTCGTCTACTACCACAAGGACCAGTTCGCCAAGGCGGGCATCAGCGCGCCGCCCACCACGTACCAGGAGTGGGCCACGGCGGCGCAGAAGCTCAAGGACGCCGGGCTCACGCCGATCACCATGGGCGGCAAGGACAACTGGCACGTCATGCGCCTGCTGGACACGTTCATCGAGACCAACTGCGGCGCCGAGCTGGGCGACAAGCTCAACACCCGCTCGACGAGCTGGGCCGGGCAGCCATGCGTGGACAAGTCCTTCGAGCAGCTCAAGCAGTGGTCGGGCAA
The DNA here is from genome assembly GCF_053603495.1 of Nonomuraea sp. NPDC004186. Lineage (NCBI taxonomy): Bacteria > Bacillati > Actinomycetota > Actinomycetes > Streptosporangiales > Streptosporangiaceae > Nonomuraea > Nonomuraea sp. NPDC004186. The sequence goes on from NZ_JBSGFQ010000003.1 coordinate 166,728, forward strand.
CTACTTCAACAAGGGCTTCGCCGGCCTGCCGGTGGCCGAGGCGGGCGCGATGTTCCACTCGGGCAAGTCGGCCATGCAGCTCGAGGGTGACTGGTTCACCCAGCAGAACATCGACGCCGGCGACGACCAGAACAACGTGGGCGTCTTCCCGATGCCCACGGGCACCGACCGGCTCTACGGCTTCTCCGAGGGCATGTACATCAGCAAGTCGAGCAAGCACCCGGACGAGGCCGCCAAGTTCCTGGACTTCTTCACCTCCGCCGCCGTGGAGGGCAAGTACCTGGGCGTCTTCTCCTCGGTCCCGGTGAACAAGGACACCAAGGGCGCCAACCCGCTCGCGCCGATCAACACGCAGATCGCCGAGCTGACCGGCAAGGCCAAGGGGTTCTTCCTCAACAACGACCAGAACTTCCCCACCGACGTGACGACCGAGTACTGGCGCATCCAGAACGGGGTCACCAGCGGCTCGATCGCCCCCAAGGAGGCGGGCGCGCTGCTGCAGAAGTTCATCGACACCCATAAGGACTGACCAGCCGTGACCGGCCGGGGGGACCGCTCCCCGGCCGGTCCGATCACCCGAGGAGGAGCGGCCTTGGCCACCGTGTCCACCGCCCCGACCACGTCACGACCCACCCACCCCTCGCACCGCCCCCGCACGCCACGCCGCGGCCTGCCCGTCCTGGGCGCGCTGCCGTTCCTGGCGCCCGCGCTGGCGCTCTACGGGATCTTCCTGCTGTTCCCCATCGTCTCGGCGATCTACCTCAGCTTCGTGCGGTGGAACGGCTTCCCCACCGTGCCGCAGATCTGGGCGGGACTGGCGAACTACCAGGACATCTTCACCAACGACACGGTCTTCCACACCGCCCTGCGCAACAGCGTCATCTGGGTCGTGCTCTCGCTCGTCGTGCCCACGGTGCTCGCCCTGCTGCTCGCCCTGGCGCTCAACCACCGGCTCCTCGGCCGCAACCTGCTGCGCTCGGCGTTCTACATCCCGGCCGTGCTGGCCTCGATCGCCGTGGCGACCATGTGGACGTGGATCTACAACCCGAACTCCGGCCTGGTCAACAGCACGTTGACGTCCCTCGGCCTGTCGTCGTGGATCCAGGACTGGCTCGGCGACCCGCAGATCGCCCTCTACTCCGTCTTCGTCGCCTTCGTCTGGCAGACGACGGGCTTCTCGATGGTGCTGTTCCTGGCCGGGCTGCAGACGGTGCCGGCCGACCTGGTCGAGGCGGCCAAGCTCGACGGCGCCTCCGCCTGGCAGACCTTCCGGAACGTCACCCTCCCGGCGCTGCGGCCGACCTTCACCGTCGTCCTGGTGCTCACCGTGATCAGCTCGCTCAAGGTGTTCGACCTCATCGTCGGCATGACCAACGGCGGCCCGGCCCAGTCGAGCCAGGTGCTGGCCCTGTGGTCCTACAGCCAGTCGTTCATCAACCACAACTTCGGAGGGGGCAACGCGCTGGCCGTCGTGCTCCTCGTGATCACCCTGGCGCTCGTCCTGCCGTACCTGATGTGGACCTTGAAGGAGGACGAGCGATGAACGCGGTCCGCCGTGCCAACTACCCGCTCATCGGGCTGTGGATCGCGCTGGTCGTCTGCGCGCTCATCTGGCTCGCGCCGTTCGCCTTCATGGTGCTGACCTCGCTGAAGTCCACGGCCGACATCGGCCGCTCGTCCATCTGGGCGCTGCCGGAGGTGTGGCGGTGGGACAACTACGCCGCCGCCGCGGAGCGGGGCGAGCTGTGGACCGTGGCCAAGAACAGCGCCTACATCGCGCTCATCAAGGTGCCGCTCGGCCTGATGATCTCGGCCGCGGCGGCGTTCGCCATCGCGCGGCTGCGCTTCAAGCGGCAGCGGATCCTGCTCATCGTGATCACCCTGGGCGCGATGGTGCCGGTGCAGGTCGCCATCGCCCCGATGTTCACCACGCTGTCCAGCATGGGGCTGCTGAACTCCACGAACGGGATCATCCTGCCCTACCTGGCCTTCGGCATCCCGTCCCAGGTGTTCTTCCTGTACGGGTTCTTCCGCTCCCTGCCCCGCGAGCTCGACGAGGCCGCCCGCATCGACGGCTCGGGAAACTGGCGCCTGTTCGTACGGGTCATCCTGCCGCTGGCCAAGCCCGCGCTGGCCGCGCTGTTCATCCTGGACTTCGTCGCCACCTGGAACGAGTACGGGATGGCCCTGGTGCTGCTGCAGGACCAGGACGCGCGTACGGTGCCGCTGGCGCTGCAGGCCTTCCAGTCGCAGTTCGCCTCGAACTACGGGCAGCTCAACGCCTTCATCATCATGTCCATCCTCCCGGTCCTCATCGTCTATCTGATGTTCCAGCGCTTCTTCACACAAGGCGCCCTCGCCGGCGCGATCAAGGGATAGGAGACCATTCCGTATGGCAGCAGAACCACTGTTCGGCGCCGGGCTCTGGCACTTCGGGCAGTTCCGCGACCGCTACGCCACGGACGGGTACGGCCCGCCCGTCTCCACGCTGGAGGCGATCGACCGCGCGGGCCAGGTCGGCAGCCTGTCCGTGGTCGACATCAACTATCCCTTCAACCCCGCCGACCTCGACGTGGACCAGCTGGAAGACCGGCTGAAGGCCAACGGGCTGCGGGCCATCGCGCTGACGCCGGAGATCTACACCAGGAAGTTCGCCCGCGGCGGCTTCACCAACCCCGACCCCGAGATCCGGCGCGCGGCCATCGAGCTGGTCAGCGAGTCCGCCGACCTGGCCCGCCGCCTCGGCTGCGACTACGTCAAGCTCTGGCCCGGCCAGGACGGCTGGGACTACCCCTTCCAGGCCGACTACAAGGCGCTGTGGCAGATGTCCATCGACGCCGTCCGCGAGCTGGCCCAGCGCCACCCCGACCTGCGCTTCGCCATCGAGTACAAGCCGCGCGAGCCGCGTAACCGCATGACCTTCTCCTCGGCCGCCCGCACCCTGCTGGCCATCGAGAAGATGGACGTGCCCAACGTCGGCATCCTGCTCGACTTCGGCCACTCCCTGTACGGCCTCGAGTCCCCGGCCGACGCGGCCCAGCTCATCCTCGAACACGACCGGCTCTACGCCATCGACGTCAACGACAACTTCCGCGGCTGGGACGACGACATGGTCGTCGGCTCCATCCACCTCGTCGAGACCTTCGAGTTCTTCCACACCCTGCGCCAGGCCGGCTGGCAGGGCGTCTGGCAGCTCGACCAGTTCCCCTTCCGCGAGGACTCGGTGGAGGCCGCCCGCGCCGGCATCGAGGTCATGCGGACGATCTGGCGGGCCCTGCAGGTCCTCGACGTGGACGCCCTCGCCGAGGCCCAGGCCCGCCAGGACGCCCTGGCCGCGCAGCGCATCGCGCGCAAGGCGCTGCTCAGCGCCCAGGTGGACGGCTGATGGGCGACGTGACGCGCGTCGGGGGAGCCTGGCGCGAGGTGGAGATCACGCTCACCGCCTCGGCCGACCTCCCCGACGCCTACACCGCCGTCGAGGTGTGGGCCGACTTCACCCACGACACCGGGCTGTCCCTGCGCAGGCCGGCGTTCTACGACGGCGGCCGCACGTGGCGGATCCGGTTCAGCTCGCCGCTGGCGCACGGCCGCTGGCACTGGACCACCGACGCGTCCCTCGACGACCGCGGGCTTCGCGGGGCGTCCGGGATCATCGAGGTGGACGCCGCCGAACCGCCCGCGCACCGCTTCCGGCGGCACGGCTTCTGGACCATGTCGCCGGGCGGGCGCAGCCTCGTGCACGCCGACGGCACCCCGGCGATCATGGTCGCCGACACCGCCTGGGGCCTGCCCTGGCGGGCCACCGAGGAGCAGGTGCGCACGTACGCGGCCGACCGGCAGGCCAAGGGCTTCAACGCGGTGCTGCTGATGTCGGTCCAGCCCGACATGCGCGCCGTCGGCCCGCGTGACCGCTCCGCCGACGAGGGCTTCGACGTCGCCTTCGAGGACCTGCCCGGCGGGCACGTCAACGCGCTCAACCCCGCCTACTTCCAGTATCTGGACCGGCTCCTGGACATCCTGGCAGAGCACGAGATCGTGCCCGTGCTCCAGCCGGTCTTCCAGGGGTTCGGCTGGAAGGGGCTCGACGTGGCCGGCACGGTCGTGCCTCCCGAGGAGTACGCCCGCTACTGCCGCTACCTGGTGGCCCGCTACGGCGCCCGCCCCGCGATCTACCTGGTCGGCGCCGACGGCTCCGGCCGCGAGCCGCAGATCGCGGCCGGCGGCGCCGAGGTCCACGCCTGGGACTGCTACGCCCAGCCCACCGGCATCCACTACCGCCCGCACGCCGACAACCGGGCCTGCCAGGACGCCGACTGGCTGGACTTCCAGTGGTGCCAGACCGGCCACGGCGGCGAGCACGTCCCCGAGCGGGTCGCGGTCATGCGGCGCGACACGCCCGTCAAGGCCGTCGCCAACGGCGAGCCCACCTACGAGCAGACCCGCAGCGTCACCAACGCCGCCGGCTGGTGGCAGGGCCACGAGGCGTGGAGCAACCTGTGCGCGGGCGGGGCCATGGGCGTGGTCTACGGCGCCGCGAACATCTGGCAGTGGAAGCTGCACGCCGACGAGCCCGGACACGCGCCGTACTTCCTGGCTCCGTCGGGCGGCTGGCGCGAGTCCCTCGACTTCGAGGGCTCCACGTACGTCGGGCTGCTCGGCAAGATCCTGGACGGCCTGCCCACGACCGACATGGAGCCGGACTGGGAGACGTTCATCAGCCCGCGCTCCCTGCGCGTGCCCGGCCGCCTGCACGTCGTCTACCAGGAGCACGGCGGCGCGCTGCGCCCGACGCGCGAGGACGGGCTGCCGACCGCCTACCGCGTCGTCGACCCGCGCACCGGCGACGTCGTCGCCAGCGGCCGGCGCCGGCCCGGCGAGGCCGTCGAGGACGAGCGGCAGGTGGCCCGCGTGGTCATCTTCTACGACGAATAAGACGAATGACCCGCCGCCACGCCTTGGAGGGGGCGTGGCGGCGGGGCCTCAGGCGATCGCCTGGTAGGCGGTGGTCCAGAAGTCCTTGTGGAGGCGGGGCGTGTGGACGGAGTCCATCGCGCTCTGGGTCAGCAGGATGCCGACCAGGTCCTCGGCCGGGTCGGCGTACCCGGTGGTGCCGAGGCCGCCGTCCCAGCCGAACTGGCCCGGCGAGGCCAGGTCGCGGCGGTGGGTGCGGACCGCCAGGCCGAACCCGTACCCGCCGTGCCGGCCGAAGTGGTCGCCGAACGCGTCCTTCTCGACCTTCTGCCCCGGCGTCAGGTGGTCCGTCGTCATCAGCTCGACCGAGGCCCGCGACAGGACGCGCGCGCCGCCGAAGGCGCCCTTGTCCAGGAGCATGCGGAAGAAGGCGTGGTAGTCGTCGACGGTCGAGACCAGCCCGTCGCCGCCGGCCTGGAAGAGCGGCGGGCGGCTGTATTTACCGCCTGCGGCCTCGTCCCAGACGACCGGTTCGCCGTTCTCGGGGTTGTGCGCGTAGCTGGTGGGCAGGCGGTGGATCCGGTCGGCGGGCACGTGGAAGCCGGTGTCCTTCATGCCGAGCGGCCCGAACAGCCGCTCGCGCAGGAACTCCTCCAGCGGCTGCCCGCTCACCCTGGCCACGAGCACGCCGAGCACGTCGGAGCCGACGTGGTACTGCCACAGCTCGCCCGGCTGGCGCATCAGCGGCAGCGTGCCGAGCCGGCGGATCCACTCGTCCGGCCCGAAGTCCGGCGAGGTGGTGTCCAGGCCGAGCTCGCGGATCGCGGTCTGGATCGGGTACGTGTCCGGCGCGGCCAGCACCACCCCGAACCCGAAGGTGAACGTCAGCAGGTCGCGCACGGTGATCGGCCGGGCCGCGGGGACCGTGTCGTCCAGCGGCGCGTCGATGCTCCTGAGCACCTGGCGGTCGGCCAGCTCGGGCAGCCACTCGTCGACCGGGTCGTCCAGCCGCAGCCGGCACTCCTCGACCAGGATCATCACCGCGGCGGCCGTGATCGGCTTGCTCAGCGACGCCATCCGGAAGAGCGTGTCACGCCGCATCGGCTCGGTGCCGCCCACGTGCAGGGTCCCCAGGGCCTCGACGTGCGTCTCGTCGCCCCTGCCGACCAGCGCGACCAGCCCGGGTACGCTCCCGGACCCGACATGTCCGGCCAGCACCTGCCGCATCCGGTCCAGCCCCGCCTGTGACAGGCCGGGCCGCTCGTGCACGTCCCACCGGCCCTTGGTGTCCCAGGTGCCCTTCATGTCCCAACTGGTGCTCGTGGACATCGTTCATCTCCCCGCGCTGCGTACGGCGTTCCCTCTTGCGAACACTGTACTCACAAGGAACAGTGTGCGCAACGAGGAAACGCCGGACGGGCGCGCGGGGCGGTCAGGCGATCCGGAGGCCCGCCGGGCTGAAGATCGACGCGGCGAGGCTCTGGACGAACCGAGCGAGCAGTGCCTCAAGGAGCATCATCGCGGCCTTGGCGAGCAGGGAGGCCAGGAATTCGGACAACTCTCTACCTCTTCGTTGAAACTACGCTTCAAGTCATATTGGGGTAGAAAGATGTATATACGGTGAGAAACCGGATGTCCATAGGGTGAACTCCAGATGACTATCCCTCGGCGTTCGACCGTTCGATCATGGTGGTCACCCAGGCCGTGGCCCCGGCGCACCCGAGCGCGATCCCCCACGCCAGCGGCCCCACCGGCCGGCAGCCGAAGAGCTGGCTGAGACCGGGCACGGAGACGATCACGCCCAGCGCCGCCAGGGACGACACCGAGGCGAGCACCACCGTGCGATCCCCGCCGCCCAGCGCCAGCGTCTGCAGCAGCTGCGCCGCCACCAGGCCGATGAGCCCCACCGTATCGGCCCGGCCCCGGGTGCCGGTCATCCGGGCCAGCACCCAGGCCGCGCCCGCCGCCACGGCCGTGGTGATGGCGCGCAGGTAGATGTCCCTGGTCAGCGCGGCGCCCAGCGAGGCCTCCGGGCCCTCGGCCAGGAGCTTCTCCGGGCTCGCGGCGCTCGGCGGCCGGATGGCCACCGCCATCGCGGGCAACATGTCGGTGAGCAGGTTGACCAGCAGGAGCTGGCGGGCGTTGAGCGCGCTGCGCCCGGTGAGCAGGCTGGAGCCGAGGGTGAAGGCGATCTCCCCGACGTTGCCGCCGAGCAGGATGCCCAGCGCGTCGCGCACGGAGGTCCACATCGCCCGGCCCTCGACGATCGCGTCGATGATCGTCTCGATGCGGTCGTCCACCACGACGATGTCCGCGGCGGCCCTGGTGGCCGGCGCGGCGCGCGACCCGAGGGCCACGCCCACGTCGGCGAGCCGGATCGCGGGCACGTCGTTGGCGCCGTCGCCGGTCACGGCCACGACCTTGCCGGCCTTGCGCCAGCAGGTGACGATCCGGGCCTTGTGCTCGGGCGTCACCCGGGCGAACACCGCCACCTTCGGCAGCTCCTCGGCCAGCGCCTCGTCGTCCAGCTGCTCCAGCTCCGGGCCGGTCATCACGCGCAGGCCGTTCAGGGCGCCGATCTCCGCGGCGATGGCCTCCGCCGTGCTGGGGTGGTCGCCGGTGAGCATGGCGACCCGCACGCCGGCCCGCATCAGGTCCTCCACGCTGCGCTTCGCCGTCGGGCGCACCGGGTCCGCCAGGCCCAGGAACCCGAGGAAGCACAGGTTCTCGATGCGCGACTCGTCGAGGTCGGCGCGGCTCGAGGCGGGGCGCTCGGCGACGGCGAGCACGCGGTAGCCGTGCAGGGCCAGCCGGTCCACCTCCTCCTCCAGCTGCCGCCTCATCCGATCGTCCAGGGGTACGGTCTCCCCGTCGACGACGATGCTCGTGGAGCTGGTGAGCACGATCTCGGGAGCGCCCTTGACGCTCAGCAGCTGTCCCGCCTCCGACCGGCCGAGGACGGCGTGGTAGCCGCGGGCCGGCTCGAAGGGCAGCTCGTCCACGCGGTGCCACGTACGCAGGCCGTACCTCGGGGTGACGCCGAGCTTGCCGGCGCCCTCCACGATCGCGCGGTCCGTGGGGTGCGGGATGGCCCGCCCGCCCTCGAACCTGGGCCCCGCGCGCAGCGCCGCGCCCACGATGGCCCGCAGCTCCGGCGTGGCCTCCTCCACCGACTGCTCGGCCCGGCCGTCCGACACCCGCCGCAGGCTGATGTGACCTTCGGTGAGCGTCCCCGTCTTGTCGAAGCAGAGCACGTCCACGCGGCCCAGCGCCTCGATCGTGGACGGGTTGCGCACCAGCGTGTTGTGCACCGACAGCCGCTTGGCCGAGGCCAGCTCGGCCGCGGTGGCGACGAACGGCAGCCCCTCGGGGACCGCCGCCACCATCATGCTCACCGCCGGGGCGAGCGCCTGAGACAGCGGCGAGCCGCGTACCAGCTCGACGACCATCAGGAGCAGGCCGGAACCGAGAGCCGCCGGGAGGATCCGGCGGCTCAGCGCGCGCAGGCGCAGCTCGACCCCGCTCGGCGGCGGGCCCTCCTGGCTGAGCCTGGCCGTCCTGCCCGCCTCGGTGGCCGCTCCGGTCGCCACGACCACGGCGTACCCGTGGCCCGCCGCGACGGTCGTGCCCTCGTAGACCATCGAGGTGCGGTCCGCGACGGCGGGCGCCGCGGTCGGCGTGTCCGTCTTGGAGACGAGCTGCGACTCGCCGGTGAGGGTGGACTCGTCGATCTCCAGCCCGGCCGCCTGGATGAGCCGCCCGTCCGCCGGTACGGCGTCGCCGGCGCGCAGCTCGATCACGTCCCCGGGAGCCAGGCCGTCGGCGAAGCCCGCCACGGCGCCCGTGGGCCGGCGGATCCGTACCCGGATGGCGGTGGTCTCGGTGAGGCGATGCAGCGCCCGAGCGACGTTGCGCCGCTGCGCGCCGCCGAGGACGGCGTCCACCACCATCACGCCGCAGATGAGCACGGCGTCCAGCGCGGAGCCGAGCCCGGCCGACACGCCCGCGCCCGCGGCCAGGACCGGGCTCAGCGGGTTGGCCAGCTCGTGCAGGGTCGCGCTGAGCATGGATTCGGGGCCGGCCGCAGCGGGCCGCGCCGGGCCCGTCCTGCGGCGTGCGGCCTCCGCCTCGCTCAGCCCCTCGGGCGAGGTGGCGAGCCGGGCCAGGACGTCGCGGGCCGCCATGGCGTGCCAGGGCGTGTGGTCGGCGAGGATCGGCGCGGGCCTGCTCCCGGCGCTGCGCCCCATCCACTCACCGACCGTGAGGGTGGCGAGCGCGGTGCAGTCGCGTGCCAGGTTGGCGCGTCCGATGGCGAGCGTGGCGGGGCCGAGGAACGCCAGGCCGGTGCCGACGACCGAGCCGGCGGCCGCCACGAGGACCCCGCGGACGCTCGCCTTCCTGGCCGACGACAGGCACTGCAGCAGCAGGTGCACGCCTTCGAGCCCGCCCATCACGTCGGCGTCCCAGGGGACGCGCCGCGCCCCTTCGAGCACCCCGATGCCCAGGTCGGCCTGGCGCAGCCCGCTGCGCCCCCGCTGCGAGACCACGGCCACGGCGTGGCCTTCCGACTGCAGCGCCCGCACGGACGCGCCCAGCCGCGGCCCGTTCTGGACCACGCGGTCCATGCGCAGCCGCTTGGCGAGGGCGGGCTCCCCGCCGGCCAGGACCATGTCGCAGGTGCCCCGCGCCGCCTCGACCAGGGCCTCGGCGAGCGGATGCAGCTCGGGGACCAGGTGGACCAGGGCGATCGGGGTCCCGTCGCGCTTGACCATGACGGTGGTACGGTCCTGCGCTCCATGGGGCTCGGCGCTCCACCCGTCGCGCTCGCGCCGGGCCGAAGGGTCGGCGAGGTCGATCAGCGCGTAGAGCCGGGTGTACAGATCGTCGCCGTCCACGTCGGGGCCGAGCGAGGTCACGTCGTCGATCGCCCACGCGCCCGTGGTGAGCACGGCGGCGTCGAGGACCACGGTGTCGATGCGATCCATGCGGACGAGGACGTCACGGTTGAGCACGATCGTGTCGCGCCCGGCGAGGCCGCGCGCGACGGCGCTGGCGAAGGCCTCCCTGCCGAGGTTCGCGGCCTTGGGGATGCCGGCGATCAGCACGGACAGGCCCCGCTCGCGGTCGCTGCTGAGCACCGTGGTCAGGCCGAGCCCCGCCAGCGACACCGCGCTGGCGGCGTCGGCGTACCGCTCCACGGGCCCGCGGGGCAGCCGGCCCGGGCGCGGCGGCGAGGCGGCCCTGGTGTGGCGGTAGGCCCCCGTCACGGTCGCGAACTGCTCCTCGCGCTGTTCCCACGCCTTGAGCCCGGCACGCGAGTCGACGTACCGGCCGGCCGCGGCGACCGAGTCGATCAGCAGGGACATGGGCCGCATGGCCAGCGTGTGGGAGACGACCCGGGTCATCGCGATCATCGCGTCCGCGCGGGGCTTGCCGATGCGCTCCTCCAGTTCCCTGCGTACCAGGGGGGTGTGCTCGGCCAGCGAGAGGAGGCCGGGCACCGCCGCGGACAGCCGCGGGACGCGGGCCAGCCGGCCGGCCAGGGCGAGCCCGGTGCCGGCCAGGTGCAGGCCGAGGCTGACGACGGAGCGGTCCTGCTGCTCCACGCCGTCCCGGGCGGGGGGCGGGGAGCCGTCCCCGGCCCCGTCCTCGGCATCGGCCTCGTCGAGCTCCTCCACGACGGCCACGAGCTTGTCCATGTCGTCCGTCGTGACGTCGCAGGCCACGAAGACGCAGCCGAGCGCCCCGTTCACCTCGGCGCGCCGCACTCCCACCGCTTTGAGGCGGTCTTCCAGCTCGCGGGCGCGCCGCTCGGTGCGCGGGCCGCCGATGGTGCGCAGCTCGATACGAGCTCCGCCCGGGCACGGCTGAACCCGGCGGGAGCGCGGGAGGACGCTCCGCACCGGCTCCGGGAGCATGTTCAGCAGCGTGCCAGCGTTGAGCAGGCCGAACAACGCCATGTGGTCTCCCGTCTACGGCGTCGTGGTCACCTGCTCGGTGCGGTGCTCTTTCGCCTGCTTGTCGAGCTCGAAGTCGAGGTGGTCTACCTGGTGGTGGTGCCGGAGGTCCCGGTCGCCTTGCGCGTGGTGCTTCTCGTGCTGCGGGTGCTCTTGGCGGCGGTGCCTCTGGTGGTGCTCCCGGTGGCGCCGGTCGCGCCGCTGGTCGTGGCGGCCCTGCGCCGCGTGGTGGTGCCGGTCGTGCCGCCGGTTGTGGTGGCCCTGCGCCTTGTGGTGGTGCCGGTCGTCGTGGCCGGCTTGGCGGCGGTGCCTCTGGTCGTGCTCCGGGTGGTGCCGCCGGTGGCGGCGGTCGTGCCGCCGGTCGTGGCGGCCCTGCGCCTCGTGGTCGTGCCGGCGGTCGTGGTGCCGGTCGTGCCACCGGTTGTGGCGGCCCTGCGCCTCGTGGTGGTGCCGGTCGTCGTGGTCCCGGCAGTGCCGCGCCGGGTGGCGGTCGTGGCGCGCTTGGTCGTCCCGGTCGTGGCCCGCCTGCTCGGGGTCGTGGTCTCCCGGGCCGCGGGCTCCCTGGTCGGTGTGGTGGTCGCGCGCTGCCTCCCGAACGCGGCCCGCGGCAGACCCCGCCGGGCGAGGATCGTCCCGGCGCCGATGGCGGCCGCGACGGGCCATTCGAGCACCCCGACCGCGGCGAGCGCGCCGAGCGCGCCGTAATAGGCCATGCGTTCGGGCGGAGGGAGGAACGTCCGGGCGACGTCGACGTAGTGACCGAGCTCCTGCTTGCTGACACGTGGCATCGGGATGTTCGGCATCTGCATCCGTGGCATCTGCATCCGCGGCATGCGTGGCATCTCGATGTGTGGCATTTCTAGGTGTGGCATCCGCATTTCGGGCTGCCGGACCTGGATGCCGAGCATCGGCAGGTCCAGGCTGAACCGCTTGGTGCCATTCCCGTCGGGTCCGGCGGTCGTGCGCCCTCGCGGCTGGGTGACGGCCATGATCCCTCCTAGCAGGACGCGAATTCCTTATATGTCCCTATCCACGGCACGGGTCCTCTAATTCCGGAAGAGAGAGATTTGGGGATTTTTGCTGTCCTTTATCTGTTCCTTGGCTAAAGCCCAGGTCAGGACGAGGACGATCGTGCGCCCGCGAATCCCTCGACGACGCGGCGGACCTTGCCCACGGCCTCGTGGTCGCCGAGGCGCAGCGCGGTGTTCGCCGACATGAGCACCGCGTCGATCTGGAAGGCCGCGAGCTCGGCGTCCAGGTCGGCGATCTCGCCGGCGGCCACGGCGCCGCGCAGCTCGCCGGCGATGAGCGCGAGCCAGTCGCGGTGGTGGCCGACGAGCGCGTCGCGCACCGGCCCCGGCCGGCTGTCGAAGTCGGGGAGGTTCGCCGCCCAGAAGCAGCCGCCCGCGAACAGGGGAGTCTCGGCGTAGGAGATCCAGCGCTCGGTGAGCGCGCGCAGCCGGGCCACGCCGTGCGGCACGTCCGAAACCGGCCGGATGACGGCGTCGCGGAACGCCTCGCGCGCCGAGGCGACGGTGGCGAGCTGCAGCTTCTCCTTCGTTCCGAAGAGCGTGGCGACCCCGCTCTTGCTGAGCCCGAGGTCGGTGGCCAGCCGGCCGATGCTGAGCCCGTTGAGCCCTTCCAGCGACGCGACGTCCACGGCGTGGCGCGTGATCGTCTGCCTGGCCCGCGCGCCGCGCAGGAGGCGCTGGTCGGAGATCCCGGCCGTCGCGGGGGCGGGTTGCTCGAGCTCGCTCATGGGCCCTCATCATGTCACTTGCTATTAAGTACGAACGATCGTACGTTTTCTTCGTGACTATGACAACAACGCCTCGCACCGTGGCCGCCACGCCATGGGGCGCCGTGTCGATCGTGCTGGTCGGCGCGTTCATGGCGCTTCTGGACTCGTACATCGTCATCGTCGCGGGACCGGCGATCCAGGCCGACCTGGGCGCCTCCGGCGGCGAGCTCCAGTGGATCCTGGTCGGCTACCAGCTCACCTACGCGGTGTTCCTCGTCACCGGTGGCCGGCTCGGCGACCTGTACGGCCGCAAGCGGACCTTCGTCGCCGGCATGGCCCTCTTCACGCTGGCGTCCGTCGCGTGCGCGCTCGCCCCGGCCGCGCTCGCCCTCATCGCGGCCCGTCTCGCGCAGGGCCTGGGGGCCGCGCTGATGCTCCCGCAGGTCTACGCGGTCATCACCGTGCTGGTCCCGGAGCAGGGCAGGCACCGCGCGTACGGGGTGCTCGGAGCCGTCATGGGGCTCGCCACCGTCGGCGGCCAGCTCGTCGGCGGCCTGCTGATCGGCGCCGACCTGCTCGGCTCGGGATGGCGCCCCGTGTTCTGGATCAACGTCCCGATCGGCCTCGTCGCGATCCTGCTCGCGGCCAGGCTCCTGCCGGAGTCGCGGGCGCCGCTCGCGCGCCGGCTCGACCTGCCGGGGGTCGTCGTGCTCAGCGTCGCGCTGTTCCTCCTGGCCTTCCCGCTCATCCAGGGCCGGCAGGCGGGATGGCCCTGGTGGACCTGGGCCTGCCTGGCCGCGGCGATCCCCGCTTTCGCCTTCTTCGTCCTCGTCGAGCGCAGGACCGCCACTCCGCTGGTGCGGATCTCCCTGTTCCGCGCGCGGTCGTTCGCCGTCGGCATCCCTCTCGTCCTGACGATCTACGCGCTGCTCTCGTCGTACTACCTCGTGCTGTCGATCTCCCTCCAGGACGGGCTCGGCATGCCGGCCCTCGGGGCGGGGCTGGTCTATGCGCCGGCCGCCCTCACCTTCTTCGTCTTCAGCGTGGTCGCCGGCCGGCTCGTGCCCAGGTACGGCCGTCGCGTCCTGGAGTTCGGGGCCGTCGTGCTCGCCATCGGGTACGCGGTCACGGCGGCCGTGCTGATCGGCGGCCTGCCGTTCACGCCGGCGGTCGTCATCCCGACGCTCATGCTGCAGAGCGTCGGGGGAGGGCTGCTCATCACGCCGTCGCTCAACGCGGTGCTGGCCCGGACGGACCCCGCGGACGTGGGCATGGCCTCCGGCGTGCTGTCCACCGCCCAGCAGGTCGGCAACGCGCTCGGCGTCGCGCTCATCGGAGTCGTGTTCTTCCACGCCTTCGATCCCGCCACCGGAGACCGGGCCGCCGCGGCGGCCCACGGCCTGGGGATGTCCTCGGTGTTCACCTTCGCCGTCGCGAGCGTGGCGGCGGTCCTGGTGTACCTGCTGCCCGCCCGGAAGGACTGACCGGCGTGCTTCAGGAGGGTCCCCGCGACCACGGCCGGCCGGGTGTCACTCCGATATCAGGCGGGCGGGGAAGCCGCCGGTCGCGATGGGGCCCCAGCGGTCGATGTGGACGCGGATCAGCGACTTGTCCTGGCGCCGCATGGCGGCCCGGTACTCGTCCCAGTCGGGGTGCTCGCCGGCGATGCACCGGTAGTACTCGACCAGGGCTTCGAGGGCGTCGGGCATGTCCAGCACCTCCGCGTGCCCGTCGACCTGGACGTACGGGCCGTTCCAGTCGTCGGACAGCACGCAGATGGACACCCGCTCGTCGCGGCGGGCGTTGCGGGCCTTGACCCGGTCGGGATAGGTGGAGACCACGATCCGGCCGTCCTCGTCGACCCCGCAGCTGACGGGTGACAGCTGCGGCCGGCCGTCCTTGCGGGTGGTCGAGAGCAGGCCGTGGTGCCTGGGGCGGAGGAACTCCAGCAGCTCGGGCAGGTCGACGTGGCGTGCGGTGGCGATGTTCGGAGCCATCTCATGTGCCTTTCGGTCATACGAAAACGCTTCGATCCTTTCATCCGAAGCGGCGGCCGCCGGGCGGGAGGCGTTCCCCGGCGTGATAACCCGCCCGGGCGGGGCATCAGGGAGGCGTCGGGGCAATCGGGAGGAGTCGGGCATGTGCGGCATCTGCGGCTGGGTTGACTTCGAGCGGGACCTGATGGGCGAGAGGGCCACCGCGCAGGCCATGACGGACACGATGGCCTGCCGCGGCCCCGACGACCAGGGGCTCTGGATGGCGCCGCACGCCGCCATCGGCCACCGGAGGCTGGCCATCATCGACCTCCCCGGCGGCCGGCAGCCCATGGTCGCCGACGAGGACGGGCTGGAGCCGGCCGTCCTCACGTACAGCGGAGAGGTGTACAACTACCGCGAGCTGCGCGAGGAGCTGGCCGCCCGCGGGCACCGCTTCCGCACCCAGAGCGACACCGAGGTCGTCCTGCGCGCCTACGTCGAGTGGGGCGAGGACCTGGCCGCCCGCCTGAACGGCATGTACGCCTTCGCCGTCTGGGACGCCGAGCGCGAGGAGCTGCTGCTGGTCCGCGACCGCATGGGGATCAAGCCGCTGTACTACTACCCGACCGCCCACGGCGTGCTGTTCGGCTCGGAGCCCAAGGCGATCCTCGCGAACCCGCTCGCCCACCGGGTGATCGACGCCGACGGGCTCCGCGAGCTGGTGGCGTACGTCAAGACGCCGGAGCACGGGATCTTCAAAGGCATGTACGAGGTGCGCCCCGGCCAGCTCATCCGGGTGAGCCGCGACGGGTGCAGCAAGCGCCGCTACTGGCAGCTGGAGTCCCACGAGCACCAGGACGACGTCGACTCCACCGTCAAGACGGTGCGCGACCTGCTGGAGGACATCGTCCACCGCCAGCTCATCAGTGACGTGCCGCTGTGCGCGCTGCTGTCGGGCGGCCTCGACTCCAGCACGATCACCGCGCTCGCCGCCAAGGGCCTGGCGGAGCAGGACCTCGGGAGGGTCCGCTCGTTCGCCGTGGACTTCGCCGGCTACACCGAGCACTTCAAGCCCGACGCGACCCGTTCGACGCCCGACGCGCCGTACGTCCACGAGGTGGCCGAGCACATCGACGCCGAGCACACCGACATCGTGCTCGACTCGCGGGAGCTGATGAACCCGGCCGTGCGGGCCGCCGTGCTGCGCGCCCGGGACCTGCCGATCGGCATCGGCGACATGGACAGCTCGCTCTACCTGCTGTTCGAGGCGATCAGGGGACACTCCACGGTGGCGCTGTCCGGGGAGTCGGCCGACGAGGTGTTCGGCGGCTACCGGTGGTTCCACGACCCCGCGGCGGTGGCGGCCGACACCTTCCCGTGGTTCATCGGCGGCCTCACCGACCGCCTGGGGGTGGAGCAGCTGTTCAAGGAGGACCTGGAGCGCACGCTCGACGTCACCGGCTACCAGGACACGAGCTACCGCCAGGCCATGGCCGAGGTGCCCGAGCTGCCCGGCGAGACGGGGCACGAGCGGCGCATGCGCGAGATCAGCTATCTGCACCTCACCCGGTTCGTGCAGATCCTGCTCGACCGCAAGGACCGGATGAGCATGGCCGTCGGGCTGGAGGTCCGGGTGCCGTTCTGCGACCACCGGCTGGTGGAGTACGTCTTCAACGCCCCCTGGGCGATGAAGACCTTCGACGGGCGGGAGAAGAGCCTGCTGCGCGCGGCCGCCGCGGACCTGCTGCCGGAGTCGGTGCTCCAGCGCGTCAAGAGCCCCTACCCGGCCACCCAGGACCCCGCCTACGAACAGGCCCTGCGCGAGGAGGCCCGCGCCCTGCTCGAGCGTGACACGCCCTGCGCCCAGCTGCTCGACCTGGACAAGGCGCGTGCGCTCGTCGACCGCCCCGTGGGCGACTCCAGCTCCCTTGCGGCCCGCGCCTCGCTGGAGCGGCTGCTGCAGCTCGACGCGTGGCTCAGGGAGTACCGGGTCCATCTCGCGCTCTGACCGCCGGCCGAGACGCGGCACGCCGTTCGACGCCCGAGTGAGAGGGGAGCCGCTCGGGACGAAGACGGCGCTACCTGCCGATCAGGAGGTCGGCGTGGGCGTCGGGGTCGGGGTCTCGGAGACCGATGACGTCGGATCGGGGGTCGGGGTCTCGGTGGGCGTTTCCGTCGGAGTGTCGGTCGGTGTCTCGGTCGGCGTCGTGGTCGGCGTCGTGGTCGGCGTTGGGCACGCGGTCGGGGTCTGCCACGCAGGCGTGCCTGGCCACCACTGCCATGCCTGCTTCCAGCCCTTGTACGACCAGATCCGCTTGGTGGGCCGCGACAGGTCGTAGACGGTGGCGGCCGTGGCAGTGGACGTGTCTGTGGCCGTGTCTGTGCCCGTGTCTGTGGTCGTGGCTGTGGCTGTGGCCGTGGCTGTGGGCGTGGCCGTCTGGTCGGCGCCGATCGCGGTCACCGACACCCAGTCGTCCTGCTTGACCGCGCTGTTGCCGCGGCGTCCGGCGACGGTGTGCGTGTTGTCGTCGATCGCGTACGTGCGCTCGAAGCCGTCCTGGCTGCGCACGGTGATCGAGTCCTCCGCGACGGCGGTCGCCTGCCCGGTCTGGGCGAACAGGGTCACGGTGCCGCAGCCGTCCTTCGTCGCCACCGCGAACTCGCCGTGCATGGTTCCGACGAACGCCGACGGGTTGATCGGCGCTATGTCAGGAGGCGTCGTGGTGGGCGTGTCCGTGGGTGTTTCGGTCGGAGTGTCGGTCGGTGTTTCGGTCGGTGTCGTGGTCGGTGTCTCCGTGGGTGTCTCGCTGATCGTCGGCGTGGGGGTCGGCGTGCCCGTCGGCGTCGTTCCCGACGCCGCCGAGGCGGCTCCGATCCCGCCCGTCGTCGCCAGCACGACGGCGGCGGCGACGATCAGCGGTCGTGGGACGCGCCTGCGCGGCCCGTCCGTTTCGAATGACAGTTCCTCGTGTGGTTGGTCAGTCGGTGGCACCTTGTCCTCCACATCGGGTTTGTCCGATTAGAACCCCCACGGACTAAGCCACGTGTAAGCCGGCGCCGGGGGATCCGCCCGCACAGCGCTGCCCGCATCCGTCGCCTTCATGCGCCAGATGGTGGACACCTCTTCAGATAGTTAGGTGTGAAATGCGAATATCAGAGTCGTTTGTCCCTTAAGCGATAGGCGGGAGCATGGCAGACGAACACGGCAGGAAGGCGCTGGTGGTGCGCGGCGGCTGGGAGGGTCACGTCCCGGTCGAGGCCACCGAGCTCTTCGTGCCCTTCCTCGAGAAGCAGGGGTTCGAGGTGCATCGGGCGGAGTCTCCTGCGCCGTACGCGGACTCCGCGTTCATGTCCGGCATCGACCTCATCGTGCAGTGCTACACGATGGGCACGATCGAGAGGGAGGAGCTGAGCGGGCTGGAGGCCGCGATCCGCGCGGGCACCGGGATGGCCGGCTGGCACGGCGGCATCGCCGACTCCTACCGCAACTCCTCCGACTACCTGCATCTCATCGGCGGGCAGTTCGCCTGCCATCCCGGCAAGGACCCGGCCGAGCGGGAAGGCACGCAGGCCGACAACTTCGTGCCGTACACCGTCAACATGCTGCCCGAGGCGGCCACGCACCCCATCACCGAGGGCATCGCCGACTTCGACCTCGTCACCGAGCAGTACTGGGTCCTGGCCGACGACTACATCGACGTGCTGGCGACGACGACGCAGCAGGTCCGCCCGTGGGATCCCTGGCACCGGGAGGTCACCTCGCCGGCGATCTGGACCCGCCGGTGGGGGAACGGGAAGATCTTCGTCACCACCCCCGGGCACAGCCTCGACGTCCTGCAGAACGACAGCGTGCGCACCATCATCGAAAGGGGAATGTTGTGGGCCAGCCGGTGAACGTCGGCGTCGTGGGGTGCGGGGCGATCTCGGCCCAGTACTTCCGGACCATCGACCGGTTGCCGCAGCTGCGGCTGGTGGCCGTGGCCGATCTGGATCTCGACCGGGCCCGGGAGGCGGTGCGCCCCTATGAGGGGGTCGACGTGCTGAGCGTGGCGGAGCTGCTGGCGGACCCGCGCGTGGACGTCGTGCTCAACCTCACCATTCCCGCCGCCCACGCCGAGGTCGCGCTGCAGGCCATAGCGGCCGGCAAGGACGTCTACTGCGAGAAGCCCCTTGCCGCGACGACCGCGGACGCCACGCGCGTGCTCGAGGCGGCCGCAGCCGCTCAGGTACGCGTGGGGTGCGCGCCCGACACGGTGCTGGGCACGGGCACGCAGACCGCGCGCGAGGCCATCGACGACGGCCGGATCGGCAGGCCGATCGCGGCGACCGCGACGATGATGACGCCCGGTCACGAACGCTGGCATCCGAACCCCGACTTCTACTACGTCCCCGGCGGTGGCCCGCTCCTGGACATGGGGCCGTACTACATCACCAGCCTGGTGACGCTGCTCGGGCCGGTGGCGCGCGTCATCGGCGCGGCCAACCGTACGCGTGCCAAGCGCACCATCGGCTCGGGCCCCCGCCAGGGCGAGGAGATCCCGGTCATGGTCGACACCCACGTCACCGGGGTGCTGGTGCACGCCTCGGGCGCGCTGTCCACGCTGGTGATGAGCTTCGACGGCGCGGCGACCAAGGCGCCCAACATCGAGGTGCACGGTGAGCAGGGCTCGCTCGTCGTACCCGACCCGAACCGCTTCGACGGCCAGGTCCTGATCTCGGGCAAGGACGGCTGGCAGGAGCTTCCGGAGTCGGCCGGCTACGTCGGGGCCGGGCGCGGCGTGGGGCTGCTCGACTTCGCGGCGGACCAGGAGCTCCGCGCGGGCGGCTCGCTGGCCTTCCACGTGCTCGACGTCATGGAGTCGCTGCTGGCCGCGGCGGGCTCGGGTACGGCGGTGACCATCACGAGCACGTGCGAACGTCCTCGTCCCGTGGCCCTCCATTCGAGCGTGTCGTAACCGAGTGCGCCCGATCGGGCACTTACCGTTAGAACATGGACACCGTGGATCTCGCTCGCTGGCAGTTCGGGATCGTCACGGTGTACCACTTCCTGTTCGTGCCGCTCACGATCGGGCTGTCGGTGCTGGTGGCGATCCTGAACACGGCCTGGGTGCGCACCGGCAACCCGGCCTACCTGCGCGCCACCAAGTTCTGGGGCACGCTCTTCCTGATCAACTTCGCGATGGGCGTGGTGACGGGGATCGTGCAGGAGTTCCAGTTCGGGATGAACTGGAGCTCCTACTCCAGGTTCGTCGGTGACGTCTTCGGCGCCCCGCTCGCGCTGGAGGCGCTGCTGGCGTTCTTCCTGGAGTCGACATTCCTGGGGCTGTGGATGTTCGGCTGGGACCGGCTGCCCAAACTGGTGCACCTCGCGTGCATCTGGACGGTCGCGATCGGCAGCATGGTGTCCGCCTACTTCATCCTGGCCGCCAACTCGTTCATGCAGTGGCCGGTGGGCTTCACCGTCGACCGGCGGGCGGAGCTGACCGACTTCGGGGCCGTGCTGACGAACAAGGTCCTGCTGGCCACCTTCCCGCACACCATCCTGGGCTGCTGGCTGGCCGGCGGGGTGATCCTCATGGCCGTCTCCGCCTGGCACCTGGCCAGGAAGCGGGACGCCGACGTCTTCCGCCCGTCCCTCCGGCTCGGCGCGGTCGCGGTGCTGGTGGGCGCCGTCGGCACCCTCGGCACCGGCGACGTCCTCGGCAAGATCATGACGCAGACGCAGCCGATGAAGATGGCCGCCGCCGAGGCGCTCTACGAAACCCGGCAGCCGGCGCCGTTCTCCCTGTTCACCATCGGGACGCTCGACGGCACGAGGCCGATCTTCGCGCTGGAGATCCCGGGCCTGCTGTCCCAGCTGGCCACCGGCTCGTTCGACGGCAAGGTGCACGGCGTCAACGACCTCCAGCGGGAGTACCAGCGCAGGTTCGGCCCGGGGGACTACCGTCCCTACATCCCGCTCGCCTACTGGTCCTTCCGGCTGATGATCGGCTTCGGCATGCTCGCGGGGCTGGTGGCGCTCGTCCTGCTCTGGCTGACCCGCGGCGGACGCGTACGCGGCAAGGGCTGGATCTGGCGGGCCGCCGTGTGGTCCGTCGTGCTGCCCTTCCTCGCGCACAGCTTCGGCTGGATCTTCACCGAGACGGCCAGGCAGCCGTGGATCGTCTTCAGCCAGATGAAGACCGTTCACGGCGTCTCGCCCAGCGTCGGGGTGGGCACCGTGCTCACCTCGCTGATCGTCTTCACCCTCCTGTACGGCGTGCTGGCCGTGGTGGAGGCCGGTCTCATGATCAAGTACGGCCGGATGGCCCCGCCGTCCGGCGACAGCACCGAGCCAGGCGAGCCGTCGCCCGCCTACTAGTCGCCCGCCTACCAGTCGCCCGACTACCTGGGGAGAGATCGCGGCATGGAGCTCACCGACGTCTGGTTCGTGGCGATCGCCGTGCTCTGGCTCGGCTACTTCGTCCTGGAGGGGTTCGACTTCGGCGTCGGCATGCTGCTGCCCGTCGTCGCCAGGAACGACGCGGAACGCCACGCGATGATCGAGACGATCGGCCCCGTCTGGGACGGCAACGAGGTTTGGCTGATCACCGCGGGAGCGGCCACGTTCGCCGCCTTCCCCGAGTGGTACGCCTCGCTGTTCAGCGCGTTCTACCTGCCGCTGCTGGTGATCCTGGTGGCGCTGATCGTGCGCGGGGTGGCCTTCGAGTACCGCGGCAAGCGCGACTCCCCGACCTGGCGGCGGCGGTGGGACGCCGGCATCGTGGCGGGCTCGTTCGTGCCGGCGCTGCTGTGGGGCGTCGCCTTCGCGAACATCGTGCGGGGCCTGCGGCTCGACTCCCGCCACGAGTACGTGGGCACGGTGGCGGACCTGCTCAACCCGTACGCGCTGTTCGGCGGGCTGATGACGCTGGCGCTGTTCGCCACGCACGGAGCCATGTTCCTGGCGCTGAAGAGCGCGGGGGAGATCAGCCGGCGCGCGGTCGCGGTGGCGGTGCGGACGGGCGTCGTCGCGGCGGTGCTCGCGGTGGTCTTCCTGGCCTGGACGCAGCTCCAGGGCGGGAGCCCCGCCACGGTCGTCCTGGCGGTCCTGGCCGTCGTCGCCTTCGCGTCCTCGCTGGTCGCCGTGGGCCGGGGCCGCCAGGGCTGGGCGTTCCTGCTGTCGGCGGTCGCCATCGGCCTGACCGTGATCAGCCTGTTCACGGTCCTCTATCCCGACGTCCTGCCCTCGACGATCAACCCGGCCTACAGCCTGACCGCCCGCAACGCGGCCGCGACCCCGAAGACGCTCGGCCTCATGACCTGGGTCGCGGTGATCTTCCTGCCTCTGGTGCTGCTGTACCAGGGCTGGACGTACTGGGTCTTCCGCCACCGGATCGGCGTCGGCTGACGTCCATCACCTGGCGGCGACCTGCGCTTGATCATCGCACGCGGCCTCGCCACGGATATCATCATCGGAGCCGGGGAGGAGAAGGAGCCCTCATGAGCGAGATCGCCGACCGCTATCGGACCCGAGCCGACATCTTCGCGGCCAAGATCGCCGCAGTCGCTCCCGGCCAGTGGTCCCACCCGTCCCCCTGCGCGGAATGGACCGCCAGAGACGTCGTCGGCCACATCGTCGACATGCACGCCGCGATGCTCAGCCCGCTCGGCAGGTCGCTCAGCCCCGCGCCGCCCGTCGAGGAAGACCCGGCCGCCGCCTTCGCCTCCGCGCGTGCGGACGTCGAGCCGCTGCTCACCGACCCGGCCGCCGCCGCGCGGGAGATCGACACCCCCGGCGGGCGCATGTCCGTCGAGCGGCACATCGACCAGGTCGTCAGCGCCGACATGGTGCTCCACGGCTGGGATCTCGCCCGCGCGACCGGCCAGGACGACACGATCGACCCGGCCGAGATCGAGGAGATGTGGCCCGCCGTCCAGCGGATCCCCGAGGAGATGCGCATCCCCGGCGCCTTCGGCCCGGGCGTCGTCGTCTTCGGCCCCGAGGTCGCGGTGCCCGGCGACGCTCCGCTCCAGCATCGCGTCCTCGGTCTGCTCGGCCGCGACCCCCACTGGTCCGCCTGACCGGAGCCCCGCGATCACCTCGCGGGCGCCTCCGGGGTGCGCGTGACCTTCGAGCCCAGCCAGGACGCGAGCCCGGTCAGCGACTCGGCCGTCTGACTGATCACGTAGAACAGCTTCGGCGGCACGTGCGGGAGCAGCGCGGAGTGCCGGTGGCCGAGCAGCGTGAACATCTGCCCCGGCGGCAGGTCGATGTAGCGCGGCAGGTTCTCGTACCACTGGGCGCTGCGGTGGGCACTCTTCTGGGTGCCCTGGATCGCGGTTTTGCGGTCGCGCTCGTAGCGGGCGAGGGCGGCCGGCAGCGTCGCCTCCTCGTACAGCGCGTTGACCAGGCCGGCGGCGTCCCCGAGCGCGAGGGCGGTGCCGGCGCCGATGGAGTAGTGCGTGGTGTGCGCGGCGTCCCCGAGCAGGACGACGTTGTCGCGGTGCCACGTGCGGCAGGTCAGGGTGCGGAAGTTCAGCCAGTGCGAGCTGCCGTCGGGGTGTGCCCGGCCGATCAGCGGGTGCCCGTCCAGGATCTCGGAGAAGAGCTTCTCCAGGAGGGCCAGGCTGTCGGCCTCGTCTGCCTCGTGGAACCCGAGCCCTCGCCAGGTCGCGGGGGAGCACTCGACGACGCAGGTGCTGTGCGTCCGGCTGAATCCGTAGCCGTAGCACCAGATCCAGCCGTGCGGGGTCTCCGTGAAGGCGAAGGTGAAGTCCTTGAAGATCCGGGTGGTGCCGAGCCAGGTGTAGAAGTTGTTCCCGACCGCGAACTCGGGGCCGAAGTGGTCGGCGTGGCGCTGCCGCAGCGTGCTCTTGACGCCGTCGCCGGCGACGATGAGCTCGGCCTCGGGCAGCTCGTGCTCGCCGGTGATCTCGCGCTCGAACTCGACGCGTACGCCGAGCGCGCGGGCCCGTTCGACGAGGATGTCGAGCAGGAGGTGCCGGCCGATGCCGTAGCCCTCGTCGCCGTGATCCACCGTCACGGTCGCGCGGTCGCGGATGTGCGCGACCCAGCTGTCCCAGTGGACCGAGTTCGCGCGGATGGCGCTCGCGGACTCGGGGTCGGCGGCGAGCAGGTAGCCGAGCAGCTCGTCCCAGTAGGTCACGCCCCAGCCGTACGTCGATCCGGCCGGGTTCCGCTCGTAGACGGTGATGTCGTGGGACGGGTCCACCCGCTTCATCAGGATGGAGAAGTACAGATTGGCGGGTCCGCCACCGACGCAGGCGACCTTCACAAGAGCCCCCGAAATACCCAAGGTAACCTATTTGTCACTAAGAGTAACAGGGCTCGGTCGGTTGCCTGGGAGCGGGGGCGTTCCGGAGGACAGGACGAGCGCGTCCGCTCAGAGGATCAGCTCGTACTCGATCTGCTCGATCGGGTTGCCGTCGCCGAAGTCGTGGCCGCGGACCGCGCCGGACTCCGTGAAGCCGCTCTTGGCGTAGAAACGGCGGGACTGGGGCGTGCCACGCAGCGTCCACAGATGGATCCGCCCGAAGCCCTCCTCGCGGATCCTGTCCAGGGACGCGGTCATCAGGGCACCCGCGATGCCGGTGCCCCAGCCGTCGGGGTGGCCGTAGAAGCCGAAGATCTCCGCTGACTCCGGGTGCGTCGGCGAGGCGCCGAAGTAGGAGAACGCCAGCGGTCGCCCGTCCAGCGCGGCCAGCAGGATGGTGTCCTTGTCCTCGGCGAGCACGCCGTGCCATTTGCCGCGCCGGTGGCTCACCGCCTCGTCGAAGAACTCCGTAGAGAAGAATCCGGCATAGGCGGCCTTCCATGACTCGGCGTGGATCTCGCCCACCGCGTCCCCGTCGCCGGGAGATGCCGGGAACACGTTGATTGCTCCGTTCATGGGAAAACGCTATCGCCGCGTGCGACCCTGCGGATGGCGTCGATGAGCTCGTCCACGTGGGGCAGGCCGATGTCGATCACCGCCACGTCGGGGCGGTGCTGGTCGGCAGCAGAGCCCCTGATGGGCAAGGCCGAAAGCGACACGATGCCCGGCTATTCGGACAAGCCGGCCGGTCACCGCTTGCCCGGCTTCCGGCCGCCGGGCTGAACTGGCACCGGTCAAGCAGGGTGCCACAACCCCCATCGACGACGTTCAGGAGTCCGGCAATGGCTGTTGACGAACTATCTACGGGAAAGGCGCGCCTGGCCGGGCGCTTCGTCTGGCACTACATCGAGATGGTCATCGCGATGAGCCTCGGGATGCTGCTGCTCGGCCTGGTGTGGAGCGCGGTCCTGCCGGGGGACACCCGGTTCGACGTCAGCACGTTGATCACGGCCGCCGACATGACCGTCGGCATGGCGGTCTGGATGCGGGTGCGCCGCCACGGCTGGGCCGCCGTCGGCGAGATGAGCCTGGCGATGTTCGCGCCGTTCCTCGTGCTGCTCGTCCCGTACTGGTTCGGCGCGTTGCCGGGCCACCTGGTGATGTCGATCGGGCACACGCTGATGTTCGTCCTCATGGCCGTGGCCATGCTGTGGCGGCGCGAGGAGTACCTCCACCATCACCACCGCCTGCGCGTCCCGTGGAAGTGGGTCAGAAGGACGGCCGTGGTGCTGGCCGTGCTGCTGATCCCCGCTTCGGTCTCAGCCGTGAACACCATCGGCAAGTTCGGCGACCTGTACCGGGCGCGCTCGGACGCGGCGTCGGCCCAGCCGGTGGCCAAGGCCCATGATCCGGCCAAGCCCACGGTGGCCTTCCTGGTCGGCGGCAAGGGCTCCAACGTGGCCGACCTGCTCGGGCCGTACGAGGTG
This sequence comes from Nonomuraea sp. NPDC004186, assembly GCF_053603495.1. Taxonomy (NCBI): domain Bacteria; kingdom Bacillati; phylum Actinomycetota; class Actinomycetes; order Streptosporangiales; family Streptosporangiaceae; genus Nonomuraea; species Nonomuraea sp. NPDC004186. Next base: position 192,117 of record NZ_JBSGFQ010000003.1, read on the forward strand.
CTGGCGGGCACCGGCCGGGTGAACACCTACGTCGTCTCGGCGGGACCCCGGCTGGTGCCCCTGACCGGCGGCCTGGACATCGTGCCGGACCTGACGTTCGACGAGCTGACGCGGCTGATGAGCGAGCGGGACGACAACCTCGACGCCGTGGTGATCCCGGCCCTGCAGCCGCCCGATCCGGCCGAGTCCGCCTCGATCCGCGCCTGGCTGCGGCAGCAGTCGGCCGCCGGCGCGCTGACCGTCAGCGTCTGCGCCGGCGCCCGTACGTTCGCCGCGAGCGGGCTGCTGGACGGCAGGCCCGCCACCTCCCACTGGCTGCGGCTGTCCGGGCTGCGGAAGGACTTCCCCGACGTCAGGTGGACGGGCGGCACGCGGTACGTCGACGACGGGAACGTGATCACCACCGGCGGCGTGCTGTCGGGGGTGGACGGCGGCCTCCGGATCATCGAACGGCTGCTCGACGCGGACACCGCCCGTGCGGCGGCGCAGCGGGTCCACTGGCGCCACTACCTGCCCGGCAGGGCCGCGCAGATCCCCCAATCCGCTCTGGAGCCGTCGGACGTGGTCGTCGCGCTCAACGCCTCCTACCAGACCGGGCCGACGACCATCGGCGTCCAGCTCACCGAGGGCGTCGGGGAGCTGGAGCTCGCCTCCGCGTTCGTCTCCTACACCGAGGAGTCCATGGTCGGGCGCACCGTCGCGGTCGGCGACGGCGTGATCCACTCCAAGCACGGACTGACGTTCGTCCCGCGTTCGACGGTCGCGGCGGCCGGCCTCGACCGCCTCCTCGTGCCGGGGCTGGACGCCGCGAGCCGCCGCGCGGCGGCCACCACGGGGCCGCGGCCCGAGTACCTCCACGTCAACCCGGAGTTCGCGTTCGACCCGGTGCTGCGCGACCTCGCCCGCACCTACGACGTGCGGACCGCCCGGTTCACCGCCAAGACGCTGGAGTACCCGGTGCTCGACGTCAAGCTGACCGGCAGCGCCTGGCCGTGGTCCGCCACCCTCGTCCCCGTGCTGCTCGCCCTGCTGGGCGGCGCCGCCGCCGTCGCGACCGGCATGGTGTCCCGCCGGATCCGTGCCCGGCGCCCGGAACCGTCCGACGCGCCGGCCCCCGAGGAGCCGCCGGTGACGACGGCTCCCGAGCGCTGACCCCCTCCGCGTGGTATCGGTTCAGGCCGAAATCCGCCTCATGGCCGGGCGAGCCGGAACAGGCGCTCGTTGATCTTGTAGTAGAGGTTGCCGAAGCGGTCGGCCGTCAGCCCTTCCATCCCCGCTTCCGTCCGCAGCACGGTCACCGCCTTGGTCGACCTGTCGATGGCGAAGATCTGGTCGCCGGCCGTGCCGTACACGCGGGCCGGGTCCTGGGGCACGGTCAGCAGCACCCCGTCGCGCCAGGCCACGCTGGGCTTGGCCGTGTAGTCGGGGTCGGCGAACAGCCGTTTGACGGTGATCGCCTCGGGCCGCGCCGGATCGAGGGTGAACAGCGAGCCGCCCGCCAGCCCCCACAGCTCGCCGTCCACCGCCGCCAGGGCCGTGACGGCCTTGGGCGACGTCAGCGGGAGCGGATGCGTGCGCACGGCGCCGGTGGCGGGGTCGTAGGAGAACAGCGTGGCCGACGCTCCAGGGGCGTAGACGGGGTCGACGCCCAGGGCGCCGCGCGTGGAGGTGCCGCCGAACACCTTGCCGCCCGCGTACGCCAGCGAGACGACGGCCTGGTCGGGCACCACGCACAGGGTCCGCCCGGCCGTGCCCTGCTTCCAGACGGTGAGGGCGCCGCTGCGCTTGCCGTACTTCGGCACCGTGCCCATGTAGACGGTGCCGTCCGGCCCGCCGGCCAGCGCGTACGGCCGGTCCTGCGGGGGCGGGCCCTTGCCCGGCTCGCAGTCGTCGGCCTTGTCGCCCGCCTCGCCGCCCGTGTACCTGAGCGTGGGCGGCCACGGGCCTCCGGGCTGGTAGCTGTAGATCCGGGCCGAGGGATAGACGCCGATGTAGAGCAGGCCGTCGTGGGCCAGCAGGCTGTCGGTCTGGTTGAGCCCGTTGAGGGTGGGCCGGTCCGGCTGGTTGTCGTCGCCGTCGCCCCGCAGCGGGTCGTAGACGCCGGTGCCGCCGGTCAGGTAGCCGCCGGTGTAGACGCGGCCGTCGGGTCCCGCGCCGAGCGCGTTGATGGCGGCGGGCAGGACGGGGGTGCCGGTCACGAGGTTGCTGCTCCAGCGCCCGCCGGCGGGCTCGTACTTGAAGATCCTGGTGCCGTCCGTGGCCGCGCCGAGGCCGACCAGGGTGCTGCCCGACCAGGTGTAGCCGGTGACGTCGAGTCCGGGCCGCACGGAGGTCGCCTGCACGGTCCGGGCGGCGATGTCGTACGAGTGCAGCAGGCCGTCCTTGACGAACCAGACCAGGCCGTCGCGGGCCGGGGAGTGGTGCAGGTCAACGTCGGTGATCGCGGCGTCGGTGGCGGCCGTGTACGAGCCGTCGGAGTTGCGGACGACGCGCAGGACGAGCAGGGTGCGGTCGATCCAGGCGAACAGCCTGTCGCCCGTCCAGGTGAGGCCGCCCACCATGGAGTTGTGGGCGTAGGCGGCCGGAAGGAGGCTGTCCACCCGGCCGGTGACGTTGTCGTACCTGATCAGGGCCGCGTTCGTGCCGGTGCCGAGGTAGGTGGCGTTCGCGGCCGGGTCGTGGGCGAGGCTGCGCACGTACTGGGCGCCGGCCACGATGGGCACGCTGCCGATCGTGGTGAAGGCGCCGTTGTCGTACTTGAAGTAGCGGCCGTCGTTGTAGGTGCCGCCGTACACCTTCCCGCCCGCTCCCGGCTCCAGGTCCCAGATGAAGGAGTAGCCGCCCTCAGCCCGGCCGAGGTCGCTGATCGTGGACTGGCCGGGGACGTGCCGGTAGAGCTTGGAGTTGGGGTAGGTGCCGAGGTAGACGCTGCCGTCGGTGGCGGTGGCCGCCGCCCAGCCGCCGACGGTGGGCGTGGCCGCGCTGTCGGGGATGGTGAGCTTCTGGGTCACCTTCTCGGTGGCCACGTCGATCACGGCCAGTTGCGGGTTGGCCTCCGCGGTGCCGGTGTAGACGGCGTACGCGCTGCCGCCCGCGAACGTGGTGGCGTTGGGCACGCTGCTGTCGATCTGCACGCCCAGGTCGGTCACGTCCTTGGTGATCAGCACCTCGTCCCAGTAGGCGGTGCCCACGTCGGCCACGCCCGAGTAGATGAGGGCCGAGACGGTGGCCGTACCGGCGGGCGCGACGCCCGAGGCCGTGACGCGGTTCCAGCGCCTGCCCGTCGCCGGGGCGTTGCCGCCGCCGGCCAGCAGGTTGCCGGAGGCGTCACGGAAGCGCAGATACAGGTACGCGGTGCCGCTGTCGGCCCACACCTGGGCCTGCAGGGTGTAGCGGGTGCCCGCGGTGGCGGGCAGGCCCGGCATGCTCTCCCTGCCGTAGGCGGCGGCCGGGTCGGCGTCGGTGACGCGCGCCGTGGTGCGCCCGTCCCAGGACATTGCCTCGACGCCGCCCGCGGTGTGCGAGCCGCTCCAGCCGGCCAGCCCTTCGTCGAAGCCGTCGTTGGCGATCCGCAGGTCGGCCGCGAACGCGGGCGTTCCTGGCGCCGCGAGCAGCGCCGCAAGGAGCGCCGCCGCCACCGCTCCGCGCGTGAGCCGGGGCCACCTTAAGTGCCCCTCCACGGGAATCCGCACGGCACCACCTCCGGGGTCGTGTTCGTTTACGCTCAATTCCGGTCCTGACCGTAACCTTATGGGCGGGGTCCGTCAATGGCGCCGGTCCATCCCCCGTGAGAGCTACCTGAATCGTCCGCTCATTGGTGATTCGCCGGACATCATCGCGCTCATACCGTCTTCGCCGGGGCCGCCGATCGCGCGGCCGACGCCAACGGAGGTCACCATGAGCACGCCAGCCACAGTCCCCGGCGACGGCCGGATACGCAGGATCGCCCGCTTCCCCCTCACCTGGATGCTGATCGGGCTGCTCGGCCTCATCGTGGTGTCGGCGCTGACCGGTGGCGGAGCGCCGGTGCTCGCCGTGGTGGGCGCGGTCGCCGCGGTGGTCGTCTACCGGGCGGTCATGCGCTTCGTCGCGGGGCGGCCCACTCCGGAGATCGCCAGAGACGGGGCCGGACGGGAGGCGCTGTCCGGTGCCGGGATCGGCCTGGGGTTCGTGCTCGGCTCCGTGCTCCTGATCGCGGCGGCCGGCGGCTATTCGTTCTCGTGGTCGTCGGGGACCATCCTGCCGGTGGTGTTCACGGCGGTCGGCGCGGCGGTCACCGAGGAGCTGATGTTCCGCGGCCTGGCGCTGCAGGCCCTGGAGGCGCTGTGGGGCAGCCGGGTGGCGCTGGCGATCACCGCGTTGCTGTTCGGCGCCATGCACCTGGCCAACCCGGGAGCCAGCCTCTGGAGCTCGCTGGCGATCGCCGTCGAGGCCGGCGTCCTGCTCGGTGCCGCGTACCTCTGGCGGCGCAGCATCTGGTTCGTCGTGGGACTCCACTTCGCCTGGAACGCCACCGAGGGGCTGCTGGGAATCCCGGTCTCCGGTCACGTGTCGCCCGGTCTGCTGACCGCCGAGGTCTCGGGTCCGGCGGTGCTGACCGGGGGCGAGTTCGGGCTGGAGGCGTCGATCGTGCCCGTCCTGCTGAGCTTGCTGCTCGCCGTACCGATGCTCGTCCTCGCGCACCGGCGCGGCGGACTGCTCCCTGCGCGGCGTGGGGGTCGTTAGGCTTGCCCGGTGTTCGCGAACGCCGCCCGTTCCGCCCGCTTATGGTCAGACTGGTGGCGAGCTTGCCACCTGTCCGTGAAGGACACCGCGCTCGCGGCGGCGCTCATGCTGCTGGCGTCCGTGCCGACGATGTCCGCCATCGGGGCGCAGCTCGGCGACCTGCCCAAGCGCCCGCTGGACGCGCTGGCCGTGGCGCTGACCGTGGCCCAGTCCGCGCCGCTGGTGGTACGCAGCCGATGGCCCGCGGGCTGCCTCGCGATCATCGGCGCCGCCTTCGCTGTTCATCAGGCGCTGAGCTACCCGCAGACGTTCGCCAGCATCGGGCTCTATCTGTCCCTGTACGCCGCCGGCGCCTATCAGGTCCGGTTCCGCCGCGGCCTCGTCGCGGTGTCGACCGTGGGCTACGTCCTGCTGGTCGTCGTGCTGCACGGCCTGGGGTCGCCCAACGGAGTCCCGGCGTTCCTCGCGTTCTATCTGACGTTGGCGGTGATCTGGATGGCAGGTGCCGGGATGCGCCGGTGGCGGGCTGACGAGGCCGAGCGACGGCGCCTGAGCGCGGAGGTGGCCGCGGCGGCCGAACGGGCGCGCATCGCCCGCGAGCTGCACGACGTGGTCACCCATCATGTGACCGCCATGGTCGTCCAGGCCGACGCGGCGCAGTTCCTGGTCGGCAGCGCGCCGGAGCGCGCCGGGGCCGGACTCGTCGCCATCAGCGACACCGGCCGGCGGGCGCTGACGGAGCTGCGCTACCTGCTCGGAGTGCTGGAGGCCACCGGCGATTCGGCGGTCGCGGGCCGCGCGCCGGCCCTGGGCAAGATCGGCGACCTGGTCGAACAGGCCCGGCTGGCCGGCCAGCCCGTCGAGCTGACCGAACGCGGCGACCAGCGGCCGCAGTCCGTCGACGTGGAGCTGGCCGCCTACCGGGTGGTGCAGGAGACGCTCACCAACGCGATCAAATACGCGACGGGGCGGCCCACCGCGGTCACGGTCCACCACCACGACGACCACCTCGAGATCGAGGTGATCACCGACGGGCCCGCCGGCGCCGCACCCGTCCTGCCGTCGGGCGGGCGAGGTCTGGACGGGCTGCGGGAACGCGTACGCATGCTCGACGGCGAACTGGCGGCCGGGCCCCGCCCCGGCGGCGGGTTCGGCGTCCGAACCCTCATCCCGTACAGGAGCAGTCCATGACCGACACGCCGATCCGGGTGCTCATCTGCGAGGACCAGGCACTGGTGCGCGCCGGCTACATCACCATCTTCTCCGTCCAGCCGGACATGGAGGTCGTCGGGGAGGCCGCGGACGGCCGCGCGGCCGTCGAGGCCGCCCGGCTGCTGCGCCCGGACGTCATCGTGATGGACATCCGGATGCCCATCGTGGACGGCATCGAGGCCACCCGGCGGCTGGCCGGCCCCGGCACGGAGGCCCCGGCGAAAGTGCTGGTCGTCACCACCTTCAACGTCGACGAGTACGTCTACGAAGCGCTCAAGGCCGGCGCCAGCGGCTTCCTGCTCAAGGACGCGCCACCGGCGGAGCTGGTCAACGGCGTGCGGACCATCGCCCGCGGCGACTCCCTCCTGGCGCCCGCCGTCACCCGCACGCTCATCGGCCACTTCGCCGAACGGCTCCGCCCCGCCGACCCGTCCCGCCCGGCCAGGGACGAGATCGTGCGCACGCTGACCCCCCGCGAACTCGAGGTCCTCGAACAGATCGCGGGCGGCCTGTCGAACGCGGAGATCGCCGAGAAGCTGTTCATCACCGCCGAGACCGTGAAGACCTACGTGTCCCGGATCCTGGCCAAACTCGAGCTGCGCGACCGCGTGCAGGCCGTCGTCCTCGCCTACCGGGTGGGGCTGGTGTCCGGCACGGACTGAGCCGCCACTTTGATTACGCAGGGTTATTTTCGCAGCTAGGACGGGCACAACGTCAGGAGTGTCCGCCTGGAGGAGCCCAATGCCGACCGTCGTCCGGTTCACCGCCGCCGCTCTGCTGGTCGTACTCGCCGCTGCCTGCGCCGACTCGCGTACCACGCCGTCAACGCCGCTGTCGGTGGCGACGGACACGCTGCCACCCACGACGGACACCGTGTCTCCCATGCCGACCGCCTCCGTCCGGCCCTCGTCCACCGGGCATCACCCGGCCGACGGGAGCAGCCTGGCGTCCTGCAAGGACGCCGACTGCGAGGTCGAGGTACGGGCAGGCGACCGGCTCCGGATCGACAAGCGGTTCGGCGTGCAGCGGATCACCATCAGCTCGCTCGACCCGGACGAGGCCACCATCGCGCTCCTGGGCTTCACCGGCGGGCTGCAGGCCGAGGGGGCGAACGTCAGCATCTCCAGCAGCTGCGTCAACGGGCGCTGTCGCGACGAGGGCAAGCTGTCCCTGGCTCCCGGCAGGTCCGCCCGCATCAACAACCTGCGGCTGGAAGTGCCCTACCTCTCCCGCGACCACGCCATCCTGCGCCTCACCCCCAGGTGAGGCGCCGGGCTTTCGGCTCTCAGCTCAGGGCACGATTGACGGCCGCGACGTACTTGTAGAAGGCTTTCGTGCGGTTGGCCGGGCTCTCGATCCAGGCGCGATTCAGCTTGCCTTCCTTGAAGAACCGCTCCCGCTGACCCCGGCTGATTTCCAGCTGCACCCCCATGCCCCTGCGGTTTCTGTTCGCGATGTTCCGGGGGCTGTCGCCGCCGATTTCGTCGGGTACGGACGCCGAGACGGGGAACCCGGCGGCGCGCAGCTCGGCCGTCACCTTTTTGATCAATGTCGTGTCACGCCCGCCGACGTAGGTGGTGGCGGCAGTGCCCGCCGCGGCGTGCCAGGAGATGGTGTAGTCGACGGCGGCCACCACCGAGAGCGCCTTGGGTTCGTCGAAGTGCGTAGAGGTGATGTGCAGAGCGCTGTTGCCGCTGTCCTTGATGCCGACGAATGAGTAGTAGGCGTGCTTGCGTCCCGCGGCCTGGTCCGCGAGCTGGGACGTCGGCGCCTCAATGGCGCCGCCGTGGATGGCGATGTGCGCCACCTTCGCTCCGCCGGGGACGCGAAGGACGCGGCGATAGTCCCGGCCCTCGGTTTCGTGGGCGGAGAGCTCGGCGTAGTTGGCGTAGACATCGCTCGCGGACACGGCGTGAGCGGCGGGAGCGAGGCCGATCACGAGCACGCTCGCGACGGCGACGGACACGATCTTCTCCACGTGGCACCTTTCGACGATCTTCTTGACCGCCATCATGCCGCCGTCTTCCCTGGGAGCCATCGATCCCGGTACGAGTTTCGGGGTCGGCTTCAACGCGAGTGGCTCGAATGACCAGCCCACCGATTTCACGCTCAACGGCGTCCCCTGCACCACCTGAGCGGTCAGAGGAGCCCGCACGTCAGGTCGTGCTCCAGCGTGCGGGCGTAGGACTCGACGCCGGCCACGATGTCGATCGTGTCGGGGTCGAGCAGCCACTGGGTCTGCAGGCCGTCGAGAGTCGCGATGATCTCGGCGGCCTTGGCCGCGGGGTCGATGTCCTGACGGGCGAGCCCGGCGGCCTGGGCCGACCGGATGCTGTCGGCGACGATGGCGCGCATCGCGCGGTAGCGGTCGACGAAGTGCCGGTGGCCGGGCGCGCCGGGCTCCAGGCTCTCGGCGACCAGCACGGTGAACAGCTTGGCCAGCCCCGCCCGCTCCTTGTTGCGGCGCGCGAACTCCGGCATGGCCCGCAGCCGCCCGGAGGGCTCCATGCCCAGGAGCTCCATCGCGAACGCCTCGCTGTCGAGGTCGCGCCGTTCGATCACGGCCAGGAGCAGTCCCGCCTTGCTGCCGAAGTGATGCAGGAGGCCGGGCTCGCTGATGCCGGCCCGGGCCGCGACGGCGGGCAGGGAAGTGCCGCGGAAGCCGTCGCGCGCGAACATCTCCGCGGCCACGGCGATGATCTCCTCTCGCCGTAAGCGCGCGCGTTCCTGTCTGCTGGGGTCTTGCCTACTTCGGGCCACGGTGTTAAATCTAACCCATCACTTACCGAGTGCTCAGTAAGTGAATTCCCCCAGAAGTAGCGAGGTGTGACTCATGTCATCGAGGCGCCGGCGCATCACAGGGTTAGTGACCGCGGGAATCCTGCTGGCCGGGCTGGGCACCTGCCAGCAGGTGCAGGCCGCGCAGCGGGAGCCGGTCATCCTGATCCACGGCTGGAACGGGTCGCCGACGGAGTTCGCTCAGATGGAGGCGGCGCTGGAGCAGGCCGGCCATCCCGCGTACACGATCGACCTCCCCGGCGAGGAGAACATCGCCAACGCGGGAGCCATCAGGGACCTGGTGGCACAGGTACGGCAGGAGAACGGCGGCGGGAAGGTCAGCCTCGTCGGGCACAGCATGGGAGGGCTGTCGGCGCGCTATTACCTGAAGTCCCTCGGCGGCGCCGATGCCACGCTGAGCTACGTCTCGATGGGCACCGGGCAGCGCGGCTACTGGCCGGCCTGCCTCCTGCCGGCGAACCAGGGCGGGCAGATGTGCCCGACCAGCACCTTCATCAGCCAGCTCAACAGCGGCGACCCGACGCCCGACCCCGTCCGCTACACGCTGCTGGTGAGCTCGCTCGACGAGACCCGCAACGACGTCATCGACGGCGTGTGGTGCAAGGCCGAGTTCCCCGGGGTGGCGCATGCCGACGAGCCGAAGTCGCAGGTGTTCATCGACGGGGTGATCAGCGCTCTGGACGGGACCTGCCCGTCCTGATCCCGGTACAGCTGGCTGTACCCGAACGCTCCAGCGCACGGGATCGATCAAGGATGCCGTGCGCCGACATGCTGGGTGATGTCCGGAACGGACGACCCCCACCAAGAAATCAGGAGCGTTTCCCATGTCGCGTACCTCTTCCGAGTCGAAGTCCTCCCGGCGCGTGCGGGTCCTCGCCGCGGCGGCGCTGGCGGCGCTGTCGGGGCTGGTCGTGGCGGGTACGCCGGCCGCCGCGGCCACCGGGCTCGGCCGCACCGCGAACGTCGTGCGGCAGAGCCCGGACGAGAGCCTGTCCGCCGAGCTGGCCGAGGTGCGGGACGAGCTGAAGCGCAACCACCGGCCCGACGCCGTGCAGCGGAAGCTGGACGCGCTGGTGGAGAAGGACAAGTTCCCGGCGGCGCTGGCCGCGGTGCAGGACGGCAAGGGCCGGACCCGCCACTACACCGCCGGGGTCGCGGACCTGACGACCAAGGAGGAGGTCCCGGTCGACGGCCGGGTACGGATCGCGAGCAACACCAAGATGTTCACCGCGGTGGCGGTGCTGCAGCTGGTCGGCGAGGGCAAGGTCGACCTCGACGAGCCGATCGAGACGTACCTGCGGAAGGTGGTCCGCGGCAAGGGCATCGACGGCAGGAAGATCACGGTGCGGCAGCTGCTGCAGCACACCAGCGGCCTGCCGAACTACACCCGCTGGATGCCGGGCATCTTCGAGAGTCGCAACGTCTACCGCTCGCCCCAGGACCTCCTGGACATGGCGTTCGCGCACAAAGCGTCGTTCGCGCCGGGCACGAGCTGGGAGTACAGCAACACCAACTACGTGCTGGCGGGCCTGCTGATCGAGAAGGTCACCGGCCGTCCGGTGGCCGAGGTGATCACGGATCGCATCATCGAGCCGATCGGGCTGCGTGACACGTACTGGCCGGGCAAGGGGGACAGGACGATCCGCGGTCGTCACCCGCAGGGGTACGGGTCGGAGAAGCCCGGCGGCAAGCTGAAGGACATCACGAACCTGGACCCGTCGTGGGGATGGGCGGCCGGCCAGCTGATCGGCACCCCGAGCGACCTCAACCGCTTCATGACCGCCCTGATGGGCGGCAAGCTGCTCAAGCCGGAGCAGCTGGCGGCGATGAAGCACACGATGAAGGCACCCGGGTTCCCGGCCGGCTGGGAGTACGGGCTGGGCCTGATGAAGATGCCGCTGAGCTGCGGCGGCGTCACCTGGGGCCACGGCGGTGACATCGACGGGTACGAGACCCGCAACGGGGTGACCGAGGACGGCCGCGCCGCCACCGTCGCCGTCACGGCGCTGCCTCCCGACGAGGAGGCCCACCAGCACGTGATCGAGGCCATGGACACCGCGCTGTGCGCCGAGCGGTAGCCGATCCTTGACGAAAGCCGCCCGGATCCTGTCCGGGCGGCTTTCGTATGTCGGGATTTACCGCGGCCCGATCATTTGTGTCAACTTTCCCTGCTGACTTTCGTCGGGCGCTGATGAAAATTTCACGAATGCGAAACTTTATGGCCGGGAAGTTCGGGCAGGTTATACGTATACAGCGCGTTTTGGACCGATCCTATGAGTGGCGTGGCATTGACATATGTGCTTGATCTCAAGAATCTGTTTGGGAGCGCTCCCATACTTTTCAACAGCTGGAAAGGGCATTTGCCGTGGATCTGTTGGACAAGAATCAGGGGCTCTTCCTGGCCCTGTACCGGATCGTGCTGGGACTGCTGTTCGCCTGCCACGGCGCGGCGACGCTCTTCGACGTGCTGGGCGGGGCGCAGGGCCCGGTGCCCACCTTCGGACAATGGCCCGGCTGGTGGGCCGCGGCCATCGAACTGGTCGGCGGCATCCTCGTCCTGCTCGGACTGGGCGCCCGCGCCGCCGCCGTCCTCTGCTCGGGCACCATGGCCTACGCCTACTTCGTCGTGCACCAGCCTCAGGCGTTGTTCCCGATCGAGAACGGCGGCGAGAAGGCGGCGCTCTTCTGCTGGGGCTTCCTGCTCATCGCCGTCCTCGGGCCCGGCCGCTGGGCGCTGTCCACGCTGCTGACGCCTTCGCGGCAGCTCGCCCGCGAAGGGGCTGAAGTCACTCGGTGAGGAACAGCTCGACGACGGGCACGGCGACGTCGGGGCGCTGTACGGGCAGGTCGAGGGTCAGGACGTCCGGCGACACGGCCCCCATCGTGGTGAGGCCGGCCTGCTGGCCGGGGTCGATGACCCGCGTACGGATCTCCGACGCGTCGTGCAGGAACTGGGCGTACTTCACCCGCCCGGCCAGCCCCGGCAGGTGCAGGTGGCCGAACGGCCAGGCGAACAGGTGCAGGTAGAGCCGGTCGCCACGCTGGGTGTAGCGGCAGTCGGGAGGCGCCGTGAAGCCGCTGGGCCCGCAGCCGTAGATCGAGCGGGAGTTCAGCCGCATCCAGGCGCCGATGTCGGCGAGCGTCCCGCGCGCGCGGGGGTCGATCTCGCCACGCCCGTCCGGGCCCACGTTGAGCAGCAGGTTGCCGCCCTTGGCGACGCTGTCGACCAGCATCCGTACGAGCAGGTCCGGAGACTTGTAGTCGAGGTTGTCCCGGTCGTACCCCCAGCTGCCGTTGAGCGTCTGGCACGCCTCCCACGGCACCTCGTGCCCGTCGACGACCATCGGCCCGGCGGGCTGGTACTGCTCGGGGGTGACGAAGTCGCCGGGGATGTCGAGCCGGTCGTTGACGATGACCTCCGGCTGGAGCTCCCTGACCATCGCGAGCAGCTCGTCCGAGCGCCAGTCGTCGGCGCCCTTGCCGCCCCAGTTCCCCGGCCTGCCCCGGTAGGAGAAGTCGAAGAACAGGTAGTCGATCCGGCCGTAATCGGTGAGCAGCTCGCGCACCTGGGCATGCAGGTAGTCGGCGTACTTGGAGACGTCGCGGGCCGCGGCGGCGGCCTTGAACGCCTCGTCGTCACGCTGGGGGTGCAGCGAGTCGACCGGGAACTCGGGATGGTGCCAGTCGATCAGCGAGTGGTAGAACCCGACCTTCAGGCCCTCGGCGCGGACGGCCTCCACGAACGGCGCGATCAGGTCCTTGCCCCAGGGGGTGCGCGTCGCCTTGTAGTCGGTCTGCGCCGAGTCCCACAGGCAGAAGCCGTCGTGGTGCTTGGTCGTGAGGACGATGTAGCGCATGCCGGCCTCCTTGGCCAGCCGCGCCCATCGCGCCGGGTCGTACAGGTCGGGATCGAAGTGGTCGAAGTAGCGCTGGTAGTCCTCGTCGGTCAGACGCTCGCGGTTCTTCACCCACTCGTGCCGGGCCGCCAGAGAGTACAGACCCCAGTGCACGAACATGCCGAACCGGGATTCGGCGAACCAGGCGTGGTGCTGCACGATGTCCCTCTTCTTCAACTGTTCAGCGTCCGCCGAGACCGCTGGTCGCGATCCCGCGTACGAGATGTTTCTGCAGGATGATGAGCAGCGCCGTGGTCGGCGCCATGGAGATCACGGCCGCGGCCATGATGAGGTTCCACTGGGTACCCTGCTGCCCGAAAAAGAGCTGCAGACCCAGCGGGACCGTGGCCTTCTCGTCCACCGAGTTGATGATGATCAGCGGCCACAGGAAGCTGTTCCAGTAGTTGATGAACGTGAAGACCGCCAGCACCGCGAGCGCGGGCCTGACCAGCGGCAGCATGATGCTGGTGAAGACGCGCACCGCCCCCGCGCCGTCGAGGCGGGCGCTCTCGGCGAGCTCCTCGGGGATGGTCAGGAAGAACTGGCGCAGCATGAACGTCCCGAAGGCGGTGAACGCCCAGGGGAAGATCAGCGCCTGGTACGAGTCCACCCACCCGAACCAGCGCATCAGCATGAACATCGGCACGACCAGCACTTCCTGGGGGATCATCAGGGTGGCCAGGAAGACCAGGAAGACGCCGTCGCGACCGCGCCAGCGCAGCCGCGAGAAGGCGTACGCCGACATGCTCGACGCCACCAGCACCACGAGGGTGCCGCAGACGGCGACGGCGAGCCCGTTGACCACGAAACGCGCGAACGGCAGGAACTCGAACGCCTCGCTGTAGTTCTCCCACCGGATCACCGACCCGAACAGGCTCGGCGGCGACCCGAACACCTCGTCGGCGCGCTTCAGCGACGTCGCCACCATGTACACCAGCGGCGACACGAAGGCGGCGGCCACCAGGTAGAGGGCGGCGTGCGAGACGACCAGCCGGACCCTGTGCGCCCATGGGGAGGCCGGGGCGGCGTGCGCGTGCTCAGACATCGTAGGTGACCCATCTGCGCTGGCCGGCGAACTGCATCGCGGTCACGCCCAGGATCAGCACGAACAGGATCCAGGCCGCGGCGGAGGCGAGTCCGAACTGGTAGACGGAGAAGCCCTGGTTGTAGACGAACATCATGAGGGTCTCGGTGTCGATGCCGGGCCCGCCGCCGGTCATCAGGAACGGCTGGGTGAAGACCTGGAACGACGTGATCAGCGTCATGGTCGTGGCGAAGAACATCGCCGGGGAGATCATCGGCAGCGTGATGCGGAAGAACAGCCGCCACGGCCCCGCCCCGTCGATCTGCGCCGCCTCCACGAGCTGCCGCGGGATGGCGTCCAGGGCGGCCGAGAAGACCAGCATGTTGTACCCGAACCCCTGCCACACGCTCATCGCGACGACGGCGAACATGGCCCAGCCCTGCTCGCCGAGGAAGTTCGGCGCGTGCACGCCGGTGGCGGCGTGCAGCGTGCCGTCGATGAACCCGTTGGGCTGGTAGATCATCCGCCAGACGATCGCGTTGGCCACCATCGGCGTGACCACGGGCAGGAAGAAGACCACCCGCAGCGCCTGGCGGCCCTTGATGCGCGGCGAGATCCACACCGCCAGCCCCACCGACACGATGAGGTTGAGCGGCAGGTAGAGCACCACGAACAGCAACGTGTTGAACAGCGTCCGCCGGAACACGGGATCGCCGAACAGCGTCGCGAAGTTCCCCAGCCCGGTGAAGACGTGCTCGCCCACCGCGGGCCATCGGAAGAAGGCGATCACCAGGGACATCACGATCGGGAAGAGCGTGAACAGCGTCAATCCGATCAGGCTGGGCCCGGCGAACAGGGCGGCGACCTTTCCGTCGCCGCGCCGGCGGCGGGCACGCTGTCCGCGCGCTACCGCCGCTCGCCCGGGTATGGCGTCGTTGTACACGTCACTCCCTGTGGATGGTTGCGCATGCTCGTTACGCCGGTGCCTGCTGCTGGACCTGCTTGAGGACGTCCGCCGCCGTGCCCTGCCCGTTGAAGACCGGCACGCCGTACTGGGCCAGCAGCTTGGACACCTGGTCCCAGCTGGAGGTCGTGCGGAACGGCGTCGCCGAGGCGTTGGCGGCGTCGAGGACCTCCTTGGCGCCCTCGAAGGCGTTCTCGTACCACTTGTTCTGGACGGACTTGCGCGCCGGGTAGGCGCGCCCGATGGTGGCGAGCTGCCCGAGCACGTCGGCGCTGGTCATCACGCTGATCGCCTTGAACGCCTCGTCGGGGTACTGGCACGACTGGGAGATACCGAAGCCGGACCCGGCCGAGTAGGTCTTGGACCCGTTGGGACCGGCGGGGATGGTGGCCAGCCCCACGCCGAACTTGGCCTGCTCCTTGAGCGACAGGACGGCCCAGGGTCCGTTCACCTGCATCGCCACGTTGCCGTTGAGGAACTGGGTGTCGGGGAAGTTGTTGTCCACGCCGGGCACCTTGGGCGCGACCCCGGCCTTGGCGACCAGGTCCGCGTACCACTGGAAGCCGGTCGCCATCTGCTCGGAGGTGAGGGTGAGCTTGCCGGACGCGTCCACCGGCTCCGCGCCGGTCTGCGACAGGATCATCGAGAACATCGGCAGGTCGATGGGGTAGGCCACGAAGCCGTACTTGCCGCCGGTGGTCAGCTTCTTGGCCGTGGCCTCGAAGTCGGCCATGCTCCAGCCGACCTTCGGCGCTGCCACGCCGGCCGCCTTGAACATGTCCTTGTTGTAGGTGACGATCAGCGAGCCGACGTCGTACGGCAGGGCGTACTGCTTGCCGCCGGAGGCCAGCCCGGCCATGATCGAGGAGTCGAAGTCGCCTGTGTCCAGGCTGTTCTTCTTGACCAGCTCGTCCAGCGGAAGCATGCCGTTGACGTAGCCGCCGGTGCGCAGGCTCTGCATGGAGACGATGCACGGCGCGCTGCCGCCGGCCAGGCGGGTGCCGAGCTTGGTGAAGTAGTCGTTGAACGGAGAGGTCTCCAGCGTGATCTTGATGTTCGGGTATTTCTTGGTGACCTCGTCGGCCACCTTCTGCCAGGCGTCGCGGTCCTCCGTGCCGGAGGCCCACATCGACCAGGTGAGCGTCACCGCTCCGTTGCTCGCCTTGCTGCCGCCTGATGACTGCTGACCGCCGTTGTCCCCACAACCGGCGGTGAATCCCCCCGCGATGACCACCGCTACGGCGACTGCCAATGATCGCCGACCGCCATGCATCCGCCTGCCCATCGCAGCTCCACTCAATAAGCTCGGGGCCGAGTTAATAATTGTGAAACTTAGGCGTCGCGTTCTGTAGTGTCAATGAGATCGAGGTGGAAATATCCGATGACTGCTCGTCGAGTCGCCCCTCGTGGAGATCTGACCCGCGTCGAGATCCTGGCGCTGCTCGGCACCGCGGGAGCCCTGGACCGCCGCCAGATCGCGGCCCGCCTCCGGCTCGGCGACGCGACCGTGCACGAGCATACGCGACGCCTGCTGGCCTGCGGCTACCTGCGGACTCTCGCCCCGCAGGCCGGGGCCGTCGGCAGGCCTCGCATCCCGCTCCAGGTGGTGCCCGAGGCCGCCGCGACCATGGGTGTACGGGTCGCCACCGACCATGTCGTCACCGTCGTCGCGGGTCTGGACGGTCGCGTGATCACATCCGATGTATCACCCTTCGACTGCCGTTCCGATCCGATCCCTCAGCTGCTCGCGGTGATCAACCACCGGCTGGTCGACCCCACCTTGGGGCCCAGGTTGCGGGCCGTGGGAGTGGTCACTCCGTCCTCTGTCGATTCGGCCACCGGCTATATACGTGTATGTCCCCGATTCGGCTGGAGCGAACTTCCCCTCGGCGAACGGCTGCGCGCCGAGCTGCCGATCCCGGTGCTGGTCGACAACGATCTCCGGGCGAGCACCACCGCCGAGCTCCTGTACCGGACGGGCCGCGAGCACGACGACTTCCTGGTGCTCGGCATCGGCGACGGGGTGGGGCTCGGCGCGGTCCTGCAGCGGCGGGTGCACCGCGGCCCGAGCGGGCTCTCCGGCGAGTTCGGCCACACGCCGGTCGCCACCACCGGACCGCGCTGCGCCTGCGGTGCCCGAGGCTGCCTGGAGACGCTCACCAGCGACGGCGGCATCCTGCGGGCCGCCCGCCGCGCCGGCCTCGCCGAGTCGGCCACCACCATCGAGGAACTCCGCGCGCGCTGGGTCTCCGGCGGCGAGCCGGGGCTGGCGGAGGTCCTCGCCGGGATCGGCACCGTGCTCGGGCGGGCCGTCGCCGGCGTCGTCAACCTGCTCGGCACGCCCACCATCGCGGTCATCGGCGAGAACCACGTCCTCTGGCCGGGGCTGGAGCCGGGGTTCCTCGCCGCGATGCGGACCAGCCGGGTCACCGCCGCCCACCGCGTTCAGGTGATCGTCCGTCCCTGGAGCGACGCCCAGCACGCCCTGGGCGCCGCCGGCCTGGCCCTCGCCGCCCCGGAGACCCTCGGCTGACGCCTGACCGTTCGCCTGACCACGGCGAACGGTCAGGAATGGAGAAGCGCCGGTCACCGGGCCGCAACTAGCGTCGTCGCCATGGACTTCACCATTCACCAGACGTTCCTCCCGCACAACGACCCGGAGGCCTCCCTGGCCTTCTACCGCGACAATCTGGGCTTCGAGGTCCGCAACGACGTCGGCGACGGCACGATGCGCTGGATCACGGTCGGCCCCGCCGGCCAGCCCGGCACGTCCGTCGTCCTGCACCCGGCCGGCGCCGAACCCGGCATCACCGACGACGAGCGCCGCACCATCCTCGAGATGATGGCCAAGGGCACCTACGCCCGCATGATCGTGGCCACCGCCGACCTCGACGGCGCCTTCGCGCGGCTGCGGGACGGCGGGGCCGAGGTCGTCCAGGAGCCGGCCGAGCAGCCGTGGGGGATCCGCGACTGCGCCTTCCGCGACCCCGCGGGCAACATGATCCGCGTCAACGAGCTGGGCTGAGGGGCACCGATGACACAGCAGCAGCAGCGCAAGAGCGGTACGCCCGGGCCGATGTCACGGTGGATCCAGCGGAAGATGAACGCCCGGATGAGTCGCAAGATCCGGCGCGGCCAGGGCTCGTTCATGGGCATGGACGTGCTGATCCTGAACACGGTGGGCCGCCTGAGCGGGCAGCCGCGGCAGTCGCCCCTGGCGTGGTTCGCCGACGGCGAGGACGCCTGGCTGATCGTCGCGTCGGGCGGCGGGGGCCGACACCCGGACTGGCACGCCAACCTGATGGCGCACCCCGAGCGGGCGTCGGTCGAGCTCCCCGGCCGCGACGCCGTGCCGGTGACGCCGCACCGGCTCGACGGCGCCGAGCGCGCGCAGGCATGGCAGCGCATCACCGCCGCCCAGCCCCGCTACGCCAAGTACCAGGCCAAATCCGACCGCGAGTACCCGGTGATCCGGCTCACCCCGCGGTGACGTCACCCCTTGAGGCCGGTGGTCGAGATGCCCTCGGTGATGCGCCGCTGGAAGATCAGGAAGAAGCCCAGGATGGGGATCAGCGACAGCACCGCCATCGCGAGCATCGGCCCCCAGGTGGAGCCGCCGCTGGAGTCGAGGAACGCCCTGAGCGCCAGGGGCACCGTGTACGTGGACACGTCGCTCAGATAGACGAGCTGGCTGAAGAAGTCGTCCCAGGTCCAGATGAAGGTGAAGATCGCGGTCGTGATCAGCGCCGGCCGGGACAGCGGCAGGATGATCCGCCAGTACACCAGGACGGGCCCGCACCCGTCGATGCGGGCGGCGTCGTCCAGCTCGCGCGGCAACGACCGGATGAACTGCACCATCAGGAAGATGAAGAACCCGTCCACTGCCAGGAACTTCGGCACGATGAGCGGCAGGAACGTGTCCACCCAGCCCAGATACTTGAACAGCGTGTACTGCGGCACGATCAGCACGTGGATGGGCAGCATGATCGACCCCAGCATGATCGCGAACCAGAGCTTCCTGAACCGGAAGCTCAGGCGGGCGAAGGCGAAGGCCGCCATCGAGCACGACATCACGTTCCCGGCCACGGCCGCCGCGGCGATGACGAACGAGTTCGCGAAGAACCCGCTGAAGGGCACGCCCAGCGCGGTCCACCCGGTGGCGTAGTTGTCCGCGACCACGGTCTCCGGCACCAGCCCGGGATCGGTGAAGATCTCGTTGTTGGGCTTGAACGAGGAGCTGATCAGCCAGAACAGCGGATAGAGCATGACGAGCGCCCCCACCACGACCAGCAGGTGGAGGGCCCAGCGGCGGCTAGTCGGCATAGTGCACCCAGTACTTCGAGGAGCGGAAGGCCAGCGCGGTGAAGGCCGCGGTCACCAGGAGGAGCACCCAGGCCAGCGCGGAGGCGTAGCCCATCCGGAAGTTCCCGAACCCCTCCTGGTAGATGAAGAGCGTGTAGAAGAGCGTGGAGTCGGCCGGTCCGCCGATGCCGCCGCTGATGATGAAGGCGGGGGTGAAGGCCTTGAAGGCGTTCACGGTCTGCAGCACGAGGTTGAAGAAGATGATCGGGCTGAGCATGGGCAGCGTGATGCGGAAGAACGCGCGCACCTTCCCGGCGCCGTCCACCGCGGCGGCGTCGTAGAGCTCGGCGGGGATCTGCTTCAGCCCGGCCAGGAAGATCAGCATGGGGGAGCCGAACTGCCAGATGTGCAGCAGGACCAGCGTGTAGATCGCGTACTGGGGCGTGGAGATCCAGCTCGGCCCCACGATCCCGAAGTAGCTCAGGGCGTCGTTGATCAGGCCGTCCGCGCCGAAGATCTGCCGCCACAGGATCGCCACCGCGACGCTGCCGCCCAGCAGCGACGGCAGGTAGTAGGCGGCGCGGTAGACCCCGACGCCCCGTACGGGCCTGTTCAGCAGCACGGCGACCAGGAGCGCGAAGGCGCCGGACAGCGGCACGGAGAACACGACGTAGATCAGCGTGACCCGTACGGCGTTGACGAAGTGCGGGTCGTCGGTGAGCATCCTGGCGTAGTTGTCCAGCCCCACGAAGGACGGGGCGGTGAGCAGGTCGAAGTCGGTGAACGAGAGGGCCAGCGAGGCCAGGATCGGCCCGCCGGTCAGCAGGAGCAGCCCGGCGAACCACGGCAGCAGGAACAGGTAGGCCGCGCGTCCCTCTACTTGAGCACTCGTCGAGCTTCTTCGAAGAATCGGGACACCCCCTGCTCGATCGTGAGCTTGCCGAAGCCGATCTGCTGGTTGATGTTGGTGAGCACCTTGTTGTGCAGCTCCCCGGCGCCGAGCGGCTGTGGCGGCGGCAGCGGGCCGACCTGGTCCTTGATCGAGTCGATGTAGTCGTAGACCGGTTGCTCGGACGGCGACGCCTTGGGCCGCAGCGCGGCGCGGATCGGGGTCGCGGGCGGGATGCCGCGCTCCGACCCGAGCCGGCCGGCCACGTCCGGGTCCGCGACGAGCGCGTTGACCAGGGCCACCGCGTCGTCCTTGGCCTTGCTCCCGGAGCTGACGGTCAGCAGCATGGACGGTTTGTAGTACTGGCCGGGCTTGTCGCCGGTCGGGAGGGTGTGGACGCCGACCTCGTCCTTGGTGAGCGACATGTAGGCGGTGAGCTGGTTGGACCAGGCGAAGTCCATGACCGCCTTGCGGGTGGCGACCAGGCTGTTCTGCACGTCGCCCGCCGCGGTGGCCTGGACGTCCGGCGGCGTGGCCGCGCCCGCCTTGCGCAGGCCGTCCCAGAAGGTGAACCACTCCTTGAGGTCGTCCTCGTCGTAGGCGAGCCTGCCATCGGCGGTGAAGAACATCTTGCCCCGCTCCAGCAGCCAGTTCTCCAGCGCACCGCCGTCCTGGGCGCCGTCCTCGGTGCCGAAGACGCCCTTCCCGGCCAGCTTCTTGGCCAGCTCGCCGTACTCGGGCCAGGTGAAGGTCTCGGGGATCTCCACGCCGCGCTCGGCCGCCAGGGTCTTGTTGACGATGAGGGCCGTGGAGTTGATGCCGAAGTTCACGGCGTACTGCTTGCCGTCGATCTTGCCGGCGTTCACCACGTCGGGGTCGAAGCCGGACAGGTCCAGGCCCTTGCCGACGTACGGGCCCAGGTCCAGCAGGCTGCCGCGCCTGGCGTACTCGCCGAGGTAGGAGTAGTCCATCTGGATCACGTCGGGAGCGTTGCCGCCCGCGGTCTGGGTGGCCAGCTTCTCCCAGTAGCCCTCCCAGCCGGAGAACTGGGTCTTGACCTGGATGCCGGGCTTCTTCTTCTTGAACGCGTCGATGGCCTTCTGCGTCGCGGTGTGCCGCGTCGTACTGCCCCACCAGGCGAACTGGAGGCCGGTACCCGAGCCTCCGCCTCCGGCGCAGCCGGTCAGGGCGAGGGCGGCCGCGGTGACGCCGGCCTGGAGGAATCCACGTCTGCTGAGCTCTCTCATGCGGGGGGTCCATCCGTTATCAAATATTTAACTGGGGACGTTAATTGGCGGGTAACACGACGTCAACGCCATGGGTCAATCGGTTGCGGCTTCGAGACGATCCGACCTCTGGGGGTCTTGACCTTGCCGCTTTCCGGAAATACCGTTCATTGGTGCCCGATACATCCGATCTATTTGCGGCGAGCGAGCCGTCCAGGCGCGAACTCCTCGGCGCCGCGCTGGCCGCTCCCGCGCTCGGCGGCGGCGGCGGTCCGCTGCTCCATGACGAGATCGACTGGGAACGCTTCCTGGCCGACGCCGACCTGGTGTGGAAGCGGATGCCGCAGACCTGGTACGAAGGGCCGTTCCTGGGCAACGGCTTCCTCGGCTCCGGCGTCTACGCGCAGCAGGGCGCCAACGCCGTGCGCTTCACCGTGCAGCACAGCGAGGTCCAGGACCACCGTCCCGAGTACGGCGCGTTGTTCGGCCTGGCCCGGCTGCCCGTCGGCCACCTCACGCTGGAGCCCGTCGGCGCGATCACCGGCGTCGACTGGCGGCTCGACCTGTGGAACGCCGAGCTGACCGGCGCCATCACCACCTCCTCCGGCAGCCTGGAGATCAGGGCGTTGATCCACAACGACCGCTCCGTACTGGCCGTCGAGGTCTTACCCAGCGACGGCGAGCGCGACTTCCGGTGGACCTTCCACCCCGAGGAGGCCGTCAGCCCCCGCGCCGACCCGATCTTCAACCGGCCGCCTCCGCCCGGCTACACGGCCAACCCCGCCCCGTCCGTGACCCGCCACGACGACCTGGAGCTGATCACCCAGCCGCTGCTGTCCGGCGGCGGGCACGCGACCGCCTGGCAGGAGGTGCGGCGCGGCGCACGGCGTACCCTCTACGCCGCGGTCGCCTGGTCGTTCCCGCGGGACACGGCGGGCGACGAGGCGGTCAGATCGGTACGCTCCGCGGCCCGGCTGCCCGTCGAGGCGCTGGCCGCCGACCACCGGCGATGGTGGCACGGCTACTACCGCAAGAGCTTCCTGTCGCTGCCCGACCAGCGGACGCAGAGCTTCTACTGGATCCAGCTCTACAAGGTCGCCGCCGCCGCGCGCGGGGACGCGCCGCCGATGGCGACCACCGGCCCATGGCTGGAGCCGACGCCGTGGCCGGCCACCTGGTGGAACCTCAACGTGCAGCTCGAATACTGGCTGATCCACGGCTCGAACCACCTGGAGCTGGACGCGGTCACCAGGAGCCTGTCGCGGTACCGGCAGAACCTCGTCGACCAGGTGACGTTCCCCGAGGACTCCGCGGGCATCCCGCGTACCACGGACATGACGCTCGACAACGGCTCCGGCCTCGGCAACAGCGGCTACCCGGTGGGCGTCCCCGGCCAGGCCACCCCCGTGCCCGAGGTCGGCAACCTGACCTGGGCGCTGCACAACGTCTGGCTGTCCTACCGGCACACGATGGACACCCGGATCGTGCGGGACGTGCTGTTCCCGCTGCTGCGCCGGGCGATCAACTACTACCTGCACTTCCTGGAGCCGGGCTCCGACGGAAAGCTGCACCTGCCCGCCACGTTCTCCCCGGAGTACGGGGTCAACGCGCCGGACACGAACTACGACCTGGCGCTGATCCGCTGGGGCTGCCGGACGCTCGTCGAGTCGGCGCGCCTGCTGCGCGTGCGTGACCCGCTGCTGCCGAAGTGGCAGGACGTGCTGGCGAACCTGGCCGGCTACCCGATCGACGAGAACGGCTTCATGATCGGAGCGGGCGCCCCCTTCGCCAAGTCGCACCGGCACTACTCCCACCTCCTGATGATCTATCCCCTGTACCTGGTCACGTGGGAGCAGGAGGACCGGCGCGCGCTCATCGAGAGGTCGCTCAAGCACTGGATCAGCTTCGAGGGCGCCCTGCAGGGCTACAGCTTCACCGGCGCGGCCTCGATCTCCGCGCAGATGTCGCGCGGCGACGACGCCCACTTCTACCTCGACGAGCTGCTGCGCCGCTTCGTCCAGCCCAACACGATGTACAAGGAGAGCGGCCCCGTCATCGAGACGCCGCTGTCCGCCGCCCAGTCCGTGCACGACATGATCTGCCAGAGCTGGGACGGCGTCATCAGGGTCCTGCCCGCCATGCCGGCCGCCTGGCCCGACGTCACCGTGCACAACTTCCTGACGCAGGGGGCGTTCCTGCTGTCGGCCGCCCGCCGCGGCGGCCGTACCGACTTCGTACGGCTGGTCTCGCTGGCCGGGGCGCCGTGCCGCGTCCGCACCGGCATCGACGGCCCCTTCACCGTACGGAGCGACGGCCGCAAGGTGCCGTGGCGGACGCTGCCCGGCGGGGACCTTGAGCTCGACCTGCGCCGTGGCGAGGAGGTCCTGATCCAGGCCCGGGGCGACGCGGTCATCCGCCCGGTGACCCCGGCGAACCAGGCCCGCTGGGGCCTGCCGGCCTAGGGTCCGATCCGTCCGCGTTCCGGATGGTTCGCCCGTACAATCCCCATCGGGGGTGGGCGATGGCGACACGTTCCAGGGGCACCACCGCGTTACTCGCCGTCGTGGCGGGAGGGGTTTGGCTGCTGGTCGTCAACGCCCTGGGGGCCAGCCCGGGCGCCATCTGGCGGCACAGCCCGATATTCGTGCTCGGCGCGCTGGCCGGCGTCTCCTTCCTCGCGGGCGGGATCGTGGCCTGGCGGGAGCATCCGCGTAACCAGGTCGGCCCGCTCATGGCCGTGCTCGGGGTCGCCTGGATCCCCCAGCAGGTGCTGTTCTTCCCAGGACAGCACCTGTGGGCGCTGGCGCTGTGCGGCCTGTGGGCGGGGATGGCCTGCCACCTGTTCCTCGCCTTCCCCACCGGCCGGCTGGACCTGGTGTCGTACAAGGTGGTGACCGGCCTGGCCTACGTCCTGGCCCTCGTGCTGCCCACGGCCAAGGCCCTCATGCGCTTTCCGATGCCCGTGCCGCTCCGGAATTTCACCGACGCGCTCGATGCCTCGTCCTGGCAGCTGACCGTCCTCATGTCGGGCATGGTGCTCGCTCTCAAGGTCAAGCGCTGGCGTCAGGCCAGCATGGCGCAGCGCCGGGCGGTCGCGCCGGTCACCGGCGCGTCGATGGTCGCGACGGTCGCCTTCGCCGTGGACCGCATGGCCGAGCTCTTCGGCCCGAACCCGCTGCAGGCCCCCATCACGCTCGTCATGCTGGTGTCCTTCATGGCGGTCCCGATGGCGTACCTGGTCGGCCTCATGAGGAGCCGGATGGACCACGGCCGGGTGGCCGACCTCGTGGTACGCCTGAGCAGGCGCGAACGGCGGGGCACGCTGCGCGACGAGCTGGCCGCCACCCTGCGGGACCCCGGGCTGGCCGTGGGCTACTGGACGGCCGAGCAGGACAGGTACGTGGACGCCGACGGCCGCCCGGTCGACCTGAACCCGGGGCCGAGCAGGGTCGTCACCCGCGTCGACCAGGGCGAGGCGCCGCTCGCCGTACTCGTGCACGACGTCGCCCTCCTCGAACAGCCCCTTCTCGTCGAGGCCGCGTGCGCCGCCGCGGCGCTCGCCCTGGAGAACGAGCGGCTCACCGCGGACCTGCGGGCCCGCCTGCGGCAGCTCGCGGCCTCGCGGCGGCGGATGTTGCAGTGGGGCGAGGCCGAGCGCCGCAGGTTCGAACGCGACCTGCACGACGGCGTGCAGCAGCGGCTGCTGTCGGTGGCGATGACGCTCGGGCTGGCCGAGGCCGGCACCGACCCCGGGCGGGCCGCGCCGCTCATCGGCGAGGCCAAGACGGCGGTGCTGGCCGCGCTGGACGACCTGCGCGCGGTCAGCCACGGCATCCACCCGCCGGTGCTGACCGAGCGCGGCCTGTCCGGCGCGGTCAAGGAGCTGGCCGCGGTCGCCCCCATGGCCGTCACCTGCGACCTGGCGCTGGACGAGCCGCTGCCGCAGGCCGTGGAGAGCGCGGCCTACTACATCGTCAACGAGGCCCTGGCCAACGTGACCAAGCACGCCGCCGCGTCGAAGGCATGGGTACGGCTCTCCCTGGTCGGCCGCCGCCTCCTGGTCGAGGTGGGCGACGACGGCGTGGGCGGGGCCGATCCCGCGCTCGGCTCGGGGCTCGCCGGGCTCGTCGACCGCGCCGAGGCCAACGGCGGCAAGCTCACGATCGACAGCCCACCGGGGAAGGGAACCGTGCTGAAGGTGGTCCTGCCGTGCGCGTAGCGATCTGCGAGGACTCCACGCTGTTCCGCGAAGGCCTGGCCCGGCTGCTGACCGAGGCCGGGTTCGCGGTGGCGGCGTCCGTCGAGCACGCCGACGAGCTGCTCGCCCATGTGGCGAAGGACCCGCCCGACGTGGCTGTGCTCGACATCCGGTTGCCGCCCACGCACACCGACGAGGGCCTGCGCGCCGCGGTCACGCTGCGGGAGCGGCATCCGCAGGTGGGGGTGCTGGTGCTGTCGCAGTACGTACGGGTGAGCTACGCGGTCGAGCTGCTCGGCGGCCGCACGGAGGGCGTGGGCTACCTGCTGAAGGACCGGGTGTCGGACCTGGCCGAGTTCGCCGCGGCCATCCGCCGGGTGGGTTCGGGCGGGTCCGCGCTGGACCCGGTCGTGGTCGAGCAGCTCGTCGGCCGCCACCGGCAGCCCGGCGACCCGCTGCGCATGCTCACCGAGCGGGAGCGCGCCGTGCTGCGGTTGATGGCCGAGGGGCGTACGAACATGGCGATCGCCGAGCTGCTGGTCATCGCCGAGCGCACCGTGGAGAAGCACTGCACCAGCATCTTCGTCAAGCTCGGCCTGGAGGCGAGCCCGCACGACCACCGGCGGGTGCTCGCGGTGCTGCGCTATCTGAACGCCTGAGGGGTGCGGATAACCGTACCTACCGGTGGGTGCCAGCCGGGTTCCGCTTCCGGTGGCCATCGCGAAGGATCGGATCAACGGAAGGAGCATGCTCATGGTGGCAGTGGACGCCGGGGTCCGGCGGCTGCTGGCGGACTCCGGGGAAGCACGTACATGGGTGAGCCCTCGGGCGGACCTGGTCATGGCGTTGCTCGGCGTCTGGTACGGCGTCGGGCTGATGATCGACGCCTGGGCGCACAGCACCCTGGCCGAGTTGGAGACGTTCTTCACGCCGTGGCACGCGGCGTTCTACTCGGGGTTCGCGGCGGTGTCGGGGTGGATCATCTGGCAGGTCTACCGCAACGTGCGCACCGGCCGGAGCGGGCTGGCCGCGGTGCCGAACGGGTACCTGGCGGGGTTGCTCGCCATCCCGGGGTTCGCCGCGTTCGGGTTCGCCGACATGATGTGGCACACGTTCCTGGGCATCGAGCAGACCATCGACATCCTGTTCAGCCCGTCCCACCTGGGGCTGATCCTGACGATGATGCTCATCATCACGACCCCGCTCCGCTCGGCCTGGAGCGCCCCGGACGTCGGGGAGCGGCCCCGGCTGTCGCGGCTGCTGCCGGCGCTGATCGGGCTCGGCTTCGGCGCCACGCTGGTGTCGCTGTTCGTGTCGTACGGCAACGCCATGCAGCGGAGCCCGGACGGCATCGTCCGGGACTTCTCCGCACTGGAGGGCAACGGCGCCGACATCCTGGCCGCATCGATGATCATCACGAACATTATGGTGCTCGCTCCCGTGCTGTTCCTCCTGCGGCGCTGGCAGCTGCCGTTCGGGAGCGCGACCGTGCTGTCCGCGGTCGGCATCCTGATGCCGGGCGCGCAGACGGCCTTCCGCAACCTGCCGATCCTGCTGGCGTTCGTCGCCGCCGGGCTGGTGAGTGACCTGCTGATCCGGTGGCTGCGGCCCTCGCGGGAGCGCCGGGGCGCCTACTGGGCCTTCGCCGGCCTGTCGGCGTTCGCCACCTGGTCCCTGTACATCGCGGTCGCCTCCGTGTTCGCCGGGCGGCTGCCCGTCGTACCCGAGCTCTGGACCGGCGCCCCGATCGTGGCGGGTCTGGTCGGCCTGGCCCTCGGCGCCCTGTTCCTCCCGAACGCGCTGCCCGCGGAGACCGGCGAGTCCGGCGTACGGCGGGCATGATCCGGCTTCTCTGCCTGGTCGGCCTGCTGCTGGTGGTGCTGCTGGCTTCGCCGGCGGCGGCGCACGACGTCAAGGCGGGGGCGGACCTGCGGATCGCGCAGACGATCGCGGGCGCGGAGCTGACCCTCGTGATCAAGGCCACGACCCGGGTGCCGGGGCCGCTGCGCGTCGAGGTGATCGGATTCCCGTCCGCCCCGACGCTGGACCTGCGGCTCCGGTCGGTGACCGACGGACGGGTCGTGACCGGCACGGTGACGCCGGGCCGCCCCGCCCAGCTGCGGGTCGAGGAGACCGGGCCGCACGAGCTGACCGTAGGCGCCGGGGGCGAGAGCGCGGTGATCCCGTTCCGGGTCCTGGTGGACCGGGGTTCGGGGTGGGAGTTCCTGATCTACGGCGGCCTGTTCGTGGCCGGGCTGCTCCTGGTGGGCGGGCTGCTCACCGGCGCGTTCAACCGGCGCGGCCGGTCGGCGTTCGTGGTGACCGCGGTCGCCGCGGCGGGGCTCGCGGTGGCCGCGTTGATCGTGATCCTCGACCCCTGGCTGCCCGCCCGGTCGCCGGACGGCGCCGAGCCGCGTCCCACGGACTCGCTGCTCGGCAGGCCGTACGTGCAGCGGGTCGTGACCACGGTCCCCGCCGCCCCGGCGGTGGGCGAGGAGTTCGTGGCGCGCGTGGAGTTGTTCGACGGGTCCACCGGGCGTCCCGTCGACGACCTCACCATCCACCACGAGGCCATGGCCCACCTGGTGGTCACCAGCGAGGACGGCCGTTACTTCCGCCACGTCCATCCGCTGCGCACCGCGCCCGGCCGCCTGGAGGTACGGCTGCGCGCCGACCGCCCCGGCCGCTATCTCACCTACGTCGAGCTCGAACGCACCGACTCCGGCGGCCAGCTCCTCACCGGCTCTTTCACGGTCACCGGGTCGGCGAAGCCCACGGCCGCGTCCGACCCGGCGATCCAGGACGCCGCCGCCACCGGGACGGTCACGGTGACGCCCGCCGCACCGCAGGCGGGACGGGCGGCCACCGTCGAGGTGGCCACCAGCGGCACGCCGCGGCCGTGGCTCGGGATGGCGGGTCACCTCATCGTGCGCGGCGCGGACGGCGAATTCCTCGGCCACGTCCACGAGATGGGGACGCCCGGCAGCCGGTTGCGCTTCACGTTCAGCTTCCCCGCGCCGGGCCGCTACCTCGCCTGGGCGCAGTACGCGACGGACCGCGGCATCACCACCGTGCCCTTCACCGTGGAGGTCCCCCGATGAGGCAGGTCACGGGCCTTAGGCTACTGATCCTCGGCGGGCTCGTGGCGGTCGTGGCGGCCGCGTTCGTCATCGCCCGCACCTCGGGCCCGGACCCGGTGACCACCACGGGAACCCGCTACGCCGTCACCGTCACGGCCGACCGGAGCGCGGTCGACATCCGGGTGGACAGGGGCGAGGCCGACACGGTCATCGTCGCCGCCGTCATGACCACCATGGGTCACGCGGTGCCCGAGGTCACCGCCAGGAAGGCCGCCCCCGGCCACTTCGTCGCCGAGGGTGACCTGTTCCTCATGAACGGCGCGTGGGAGCTGTCGGTCCGCCTCGCCGGCCGCTCCGGCGAGGAGACCCTCACGCTCAACACTCTCGTCACCGACTAGCTCTCCGGGCCCTTCGGCGGGCTGTCGCAGGACGGTGACGAGGGTCACGGTTGTCCTCCCGCGAGTTGTCGCGGGACGGTGACGAGGGTCACGGTTGTCCTCCCGCGAGTTGCCGTAGGACGGCGACGAGGCCGGCCGTGTCGGGCACGGCCCGGAAGAACTCGGCGTCGGCCCGCTCCACCTCCTCGACAGCCCGCCGGGCCAGGCCGGCGCCCTGATCGGTGACCCGCAGCAGGCGGGCGCGGCTGTCGGCGGGATCCGGCTCACGGACGAGCAGGCCCTTTTCCTCCAGCTTGCGCACGACCTGGGAGGTCATCTTGACGTCGGTGTCGGCGAACGTGGCGACGGCGAGCTGATTGGGCAGCTCGCCGTGCCGGTTCAGCCACTCGGTGCTGGCCAGCAGCACGAACTGGACGTGCGTCAGGTCGAAGGGGGCCAGCGCGGCGGCGATGGCCCGCTGCCAGCGCAACGTGGTCCGCCAGAGCAGCAGTCCCGGGCTGTCGTCGGGCGCGAGCGCCATCTCAGGACGCCTCGGCCAGCTTGATCAGGGCGGCCATGGCGTCGGGGACGTCGGAGGTGACCATCGGGCCGATCTCCTCGGCGCCCGGGCCGGTGATCTCGACGCGGTGGGTGACGCGGGTGCCGGTCCCGGTCTCCGCCAGCCGGTGGATGAAGCGCAGGGTCAGCTCTCCGATGACGGTCTCGTCGGTGAACAGCTCGCCGGTGACCAGCTCGACGATGCGGAAGCGGACGGTGTCCTGGCCTTCGGGGGTCATGGTGCCCTCGGTGCCCACCTCGAAGGGGCCCTCCAGGTCGATCTGGAGGAGGCTGGTGTCCCATGCGGTCCAGCCGTTGACGTCGGCGTAGAGGGCCCAGACGGCCGCGGCGGGGGCGGGGGTGTCCAGCGTGTGCTCGTAGGCGTACATGCCGCGTTCCTCCTGGAGGGTTTGATCCGTGCGCAGACTATCTACGCGTAGACTATATCGCCCGGAGCTGGCGAGTGATGGAGGGGTCGGTGATGGCGGTGTCGTTCGTCAGCAGGAAGGCCTTGCTGAGGATGAGCGCCAACCGGCCGTCCTCCTCGAACGGAAGGAACAGCCCGGCCTGGGGGGCTCTTGCGGCGACGATGCACAGGTAGGCGTCGTTGGGTTCCATCAGGATGTTCGCCGACCCCAGGTGGATCTTGTAGGTGCGCAGATCACCGCGTACCACCAGGAAACGGTCGGTCATGGTGCAGCGGTCGGCGATGGTCGTACGCCCGATCAACCGGGACAGCGCGTCGCGGCGCACCTCGGCGGAGGGCGGCAGGGCCGCGAACGAGCCCGTCCGCCAGTAGTCCCGCAGGTGGTCCGGCCCCTGGTCGGCCCACTGGGGATCACTCGTGATCGAGGCGACGCCCAC
Source organism: Nonomuraea sp. NPDC004186 (assembly GCF_053603495.1). Taxonomy (NCBI): domain Bacteria; kingdom Bacillati; phylum Actinomycetota; class Actinomycetes; order Streptosporangiales; family Streptosporangiaceae; genus Nonomuraea; species Nonomuraea sp. NPDC004186. Next base: position 222,231 of record NZ_JBSGFQ010000003.1, read on the forward strand.
GAACAGGTCCACGTCCCGCATGGCCTCGCTGAACACCAGCGCGGGAACCTCCGTCAACGGCGCCTGCTGCCACCTGCCCTCGGTCAGCCGTTGGAAGTGGACCGGGCCGGTGCTCGCGTGGTGCTCGTCGTACAGGCCGTGGTCGAAGTACACCCGCCACCGTCCGCTCGCCAGCACCCGATGGGCCTCACCCTGGTAGCCGCCGTCCCACGGCCCGAGGAAGGGCGACTGCCAGCCTCGCTGTTTGAACAGCGCCCGGAGCCTGCGGTAGTCCACCACGTGCCCGTCGAACCGGAAGGAGTGGATCCCGGTCTCCTCCTCGGCGGGCGTGAGCAGGTAGACCTCGCGGAAGGCCTGCTTGAACGGCTGGCGCAGCTCCTTGCCCTGCACCACCTCCCGCCAGGCGCGGACCTCCTCCACCGACGCGCGCGCCGGATGCCACAGCCGTACGGGCACGTCCGGCACGCTCATCCCCAGCTCGCCGCGCCACACGCCGGGCGAGACCTCGAACTCCCAGATCAGCCGGTCGACGACCGAGCGGCCCTCCAACTGCCGGTAGGGAGCGGCCTTCTCGCCGGTGTATCCGGCCTCCAGCGCCCTGAACAAGGTCACCTGCTGCTGCATGGTCTGCTTGGCCAGCTCGCGCAGCCGCTTGACCTCGTCCGGGTGCTCCCGCCTGACCGCCGCCGGGACCGCCTTCAGCTTCCTGTCGCCGTGCCACCACGACAGCTCGACCTCGCCGTCGGTCGAGATCACCGCCGTGTGCTCGCCGAACGCCTGCCGTACGCGCCCGTCGGGCAGCCTGAACGCCACCTCCAGCCGCTCGGCCAGGGCGGGCTCGATGCGCTTGAACATGCGATCCAGCTGCTTGGGCACCCCGGCGTGCCGCGTGACCTGTCGGGCGGCGCGCAGCGCGGAGATCGCCTCGGGCGTCGGGTGGTCCCGCACCGCGCGGGCGATCTCGAACAGCAGCCCCTGGGAGGGCAGGGTCCTGGCCTGGGTGGGCGCCACCGCGATCCCGCGCGCCAGCGGATCCAGCAGGCCGGGCAGCCAGGGCTCGTCCCGGTAGAGCGCCAGCCGTACGGCCCGGCCGAGGGTCGACTTCTCGTCGTCGCCGAACGCCTTCTCCGCCGTGTAGGGAATCTCACCGGCGTGGATCGCCGCGACACGGGCCTCGGCCGCCTCCAGCGCCGTCCGGGCGAAGCCGGGGTAGCCGGGCAGGGCGTCGAGCCATTCGATCACGCCGGGCAGCGACTCCTCCCACCGCACCCGCGCCGCCTCGGCGAACAGCGCCCGGCGTTCCACGTCCCAGCCGAGCAGCATGTCCGTCTCGGCGACCGCGATCGGCCCGCACCTCTCGGCGAGCCGGGCGCTCACTTCGGCGTCCATGCCCGCCAGCCCCGCCGCCACCAGCATGGGGAAGCGTCCGTACGACCATGCGCCGTCCTCCGGCATCAGGAACCCGACCAGCTCGCGGGCCGGCGCGACGAGCTGCTGCCTGGCGCGCTCGTCGATCGCGTACCGCCCCGGTGCCGAGCCGGCGACGCCGGTCAGCCCGACGTTCAGCTGGGAGGCGTCGGGCCAGCGCGTGGGGTCGTTCGCGGTCCCGTTGATCAGATCGAGCAGGCGCTGCGCGAGGGGGGAGAGGTGCATGCCGGTGGGTCCTGTCAGAAGTGGATCTGTCGGGTGATGGACGGGTCGGTGATGGCGGCGTCGGCGGCCAGCAGGAACGCCTTGGACAGAATGATCGACAACATGCCGCCGCCCTCCGTCAGCCTCCGACCAGCGGGACGAGCTTGACGAAGGAGACGACGGGGTCGGCGATCAGGTCGATCTCGTCGTCCAGATCCAGGATCTGCCGGTCACCGACCAGCAGCAGGAAGCCGTTGCGGGCGAAGGCGGCCTCGGCGGTGTCGGCCTGCTTCTCCCAGTCCAGCCTGCGCGCGCTCCGCATCCGGTAGCCGTTCAGCTCGGCCTCGGCGTCGGTCGGTTTGACCAGACCGCGGAAATGGTGGGAGGGGGAGGCGTTGTAGCGGGCCACCTCCTCGCGTACGCGCAGCCGTACCAGCTCCCGGGCCGAGATCCGCTCGGGCAGCTCGGGCACGGAGAACTCCTCCAGAGCCCGGCCGGTCGCGGTCTCGTCGCGAAACGTCACTGATGCCATCGGACACCTTGCTTCCATGAAGATCAGGCGGTGCGGCAATCTATAGCAGCGGCGAACGACAGAAACCCCGACGGCGGCGGGCCTGCTGTCCGAGACCTGCGCCGTCTTCCCTGAGGGCTGAATCCGTCAGGGACGTCGCGGCCTGGGCAGCGCCGCGATGACCCCGGCGAGCACCGGCAGTCCGGTGGCCAGGGCGGCGATCGCCCACCACGGGGTCTCGAAGGGCACCCGTGGCAGCACGTCCCAGTCGATCGAGGCCGTCATCGGCCACGCCAGGAACAGCCCGACGACGCACCCCGCGAACGTCCCCAGCGCCGTTCCGCAGAGCATGCTCCAGCCTGCGCGACCCGCGGCGAACATCCGCAGCGGCAGGGGCGAGCCGGCGCCGACCCGCAGCAGCACCCGTCTCGTCCGGCCACCGGCGCCCGCCTGGCCCCCCGCGACCAGCGCGCTGGCGACCGCCACGACGATTGCCGCCGCGACCTCGCCCATCCATTCGGCCGACTCCTGGAACTCCCGCTCGACGTAGGTGTTCAGGTCGCCACCCAATCGCTGGTTGATCCGCTCCTGCTCGGCCTCGGTCGTCCGGTGGGCTGAGGGATCGACGATCAGTTCGATCGGCTCGGGGCGAAGGCCCAGGTCCCGTATGACCTTCGTCGGGATGAAGAGCTCGTTCACATACGGGTCGGCGGATTCGACGGCGATCGCGGGGATGGACTTGCTCGATAGTTCTTTCGCCTGGTCGTCGTCGGCGTAGAAGATCGTCACCGTGTCGACCTGGATGTCGTTGGGCGTGACCACCACGGCTTTGCCCTCGTCGTACGGCGTGTCCGGATCCCCTGTGAGATAGCGGAGAAGCTCCCGGTCGCCGATGAAACCCTCCGGATCGATGCTCTCCGTGTCCGGCAGGTCCTTGACTTCCATACTGAAGTGCCCGCGATGGTTCGGAGCGTCTCTCTGGGCGATCGGCACCCCGGGCAACTCCTGCTGTACGGCTGCCCGTGAGACTGCCGGGTCGTCCGACCGGACATCCACGACAAGCGCGCCCGAACGAGCCCGGGGAGAGTACCCGGCCCTGGTCTGCGCCGCCTCGGCGACCGAGACGATCATCCATGCGATGGCGATGGCGGTCATCACCATCGTGATCGCGATCGGCGGAGCCGTACGGGGGCTGTTACGGGCCACGTCACGGGCGGCCAGGCGGATCGCCGGCGACAGCCGTGCGGTGCGCCGCCGCAGGACGCCCAGCAGCCACGGAGTCAACGGCCCCAACCCGGCGAGAAGCAGCGCACCCCCATTGATGGCCGCCAAGGTCTGCAGAGCCGACCCGAAGTCGTCATAGTGCTTGTCCTCGTGCGTCGCCCGGGCGATGACGGCCATCACCATGAGGCCGAAGGCCGCCGAAGCCGCCCCCCACAACAGGAACCGCGATCTCAGATGGGCATGCCGGGCCGACCCCCACGCCAAGAGCACTGAGCTGCACGTTAATGCCACAGGAATACCCAGGACCAACAGCCCTACGCCCACGATCACGGAGGAAGTGTACGCAACGTCACCCGGAGAATTAGGATATTTCTACTTTCCCCGTGAAAGAGGTCGACTGTGCGTGTGTGGAGGCTGTTCGCGTACTGGTTCTGGCGCGTGGACAAATCCCTGGGCGGTGATGCGGAGCCGCACCGTGGTCAACGTTTCTCCGCGGCCCACCCCGTGCGCCTCGGCCTGATCATGGGACCCGCTTTCGGCGCTCTGATCGGCATCCTCCTGCTGGTCATCGCCCTGGTCGCCGCGCAGCGACCCCTCACCTTGACCACCCTGCTCTTCTCTCTCGGCCTCTCGATTTTCGTCGGGGTGTTCTTCGTAGGCCTGGGCTACTTCGAACGCCTGCGCCAGCGCCACTATGGCCACTATCGGGAGCCATAGCCCTCTTGGGAAGTGCCAAATTGTCAACAATCGAAGCTTCCGCGCCAAAGAACCAGTGAGCGATTGCCGTTTCCATCATGGCGCTGATCGTCGGCTACGTGGGCATCTCCATTTACGCCACGATGGTCGTCCGAGCGCTGCCGCTTCTACGCTCCCTCCGTGGCAGACATCGGCTATCTGGACGCCCTGCAGATGTGGTTCTCGGGCAACAGCGCCTTGCAGGACTCCACCATGTACGGCCTGGGCATGCTGTGGTGGGGGCGATTCGGGAAGATCGCCGCGTTCCTCGGCGGAATGACGGTCGTCCTCGACATCCTCGGCCCAGAACGGATCCGTGAATACGGCGGACGCCTCCGAGCCGTCCCCCGGTCCCGCACCCGGGGAACGCTGACAGCTTTGGCCACGGCAGGGGGCGCGATCGTCGCCGGTGCCATGGGGGCCGCTGCCGAGATCGCCACAGGGCTCGGCAAAGGTCTGCTCGCCCTGGCGGTCCTGATCGCGACGATCGTCCTCGCCGTCGGCTGGGTGGCGATCTCGACCGCCAGGAGCAAGCTGTTCGAGAACGCCCTCAAAGGCGTGGCCTGGGTGCTTGAGCATCCGAAGTCCCTGGGGTGGTGGCGCGTGATCAGCCTCCTCGGCCTGGTCGTGGGCTTCCACTTCGACCTGCTCGCCTCATGACGCCCGCGTCGGCTCAGCCCGCGTCGGCTCAGCCCGCGTCGGCTCAGCCCGCGTCGGCTCAGCCCGCGGTGGCCTTGGCGTAGTGGAACACCTCGGGTGGAAGCGGGTGTTCCAGGCGCCAGACGAAGCGGATGGGTCGCTCGCCCTCGTGGCTCACGTACCGCATGGGCCCGGCGTAGGTGTACGGCGGAGCACCAAACCCTTCGTCACGTTTGGACTGCCGTACCAGGAGATGGACCGTGGATTCACCCGTCAGATAACGGCGGGCAGTGGCGGCGGAGGCCCGCAGCGTGCTCTGCGACTCCCACTGGAACAGCTCCTCGCTGATCGCCCGGTCGTGGTACAGCGTGGTGGGGGAGTAATGGTCCTCGGCCTTGTCGACGGTGACGAAGAACAGGTCCGCCCGGTGCTCCTGAACGTATTTGACCCCTTCCCGCATGTGCGCGGGCCGGTCGATGCCGAAGGCGGCCAGCACCTCGTTCTTGCTGTAGCGGGCATGGACGTGCAACGGCACGACGGCGTCCAGCCGCGGGGCGACGTGCCGGATTCCCGAGCGGAGCACGTTCGCCAGTTCCCCGAGCTCCACGGCACGGGCACCGGTGAGCCGCGCCAGGCGGGCCTCCATGCCGGAGACGGGCTCGGTGCCGCCCCACAACATCGCATCGAGCATGGCCATGAGGCGTAGCTCGCGCGGAGACCGGGGAGCCCGGCCGGCCAACACGTCGCTCACAAAGGTCAGACGCTCGACGTCGTCGATGTGCAGCATCCGGCCCAAGGCGCGCCCGAGCCCTTCGTCCGGGGCCACGGCGTCGAACCCCGCGGCGTGCCGAAGGGCGGCCCAGCCCTGGCGGCGCCTGTAGAGGTCCTCCACGTCCAGCCCGGTCTCCCGCAGGAACGCGGACATGCTGACGTCCCCCAGCTCGCGGAGCTCGCGCGCCAGGTCCCGCCAGTTCAGGCTGAGCGCCTGCCGTACGTTCTCGAGAACGAGCCGCCGCACGTCACGATCCAGATCGATCACGCACCCGGCGGGCAGCGTCGGAAACCCCCGCTCGATCTCCCGCGCGATGCCGGTACGGCTCGCGCCCGTGAGCGCCCGATAGCGCCGATCGAAGCGGAACTGCTTGTGCTGATGGCCGACGAAGTCGAGCACGGTCAGGCACGGCTTGTCATCGGCCAGCCGCAACCCGCGCCCGAGCTGCTGCAGGAAGACGGTGGCGCTGTCGGTGGGCCGCAGGAAGAGCACGGTGTCGATCTCCGGAACGTCGACGCCCTCGTTGAAGAGGTCGACGGTGAAGACCGCGTTGATCCGGCGTTCCCTCAGGTCACGCAGCGCCTGGTCACGCTCGTCGTTCCGGCTCTGCACGGTCACGGCCACCGACGGGAGCCCCGCCCGGGTGAACCGGTCGGCCATGAACCGGGCATGATCGACACTCACGCAGAACCCGATGGCCCGCATCCGTCCGACCTCGCCGACCTTCCGCCGCAGCGTCTCCAGCACCACGGCGGCGCGGCGGTCGTTACCGGTGTAGACGTTCGAGAGCTGGCCCATGTCATACCCCTGGCCCCGGCGCCAGCCGATCTGGCGCAGGTCGGTGCCGTCGTGGACGCCGAAATACTGGAACGGGGCCAGCAGCCCGCGCTCCAGCGCCTCCCACAGCCGCAGCTCGGCGGCGATCCGGCCGTCGAACCAGTGCTTGATGTCCTGCCCGTCGGCGCGTTCCGGCGTCGCGGTCAGCCCCAGGAGCACCGTGGGCCGCACGCCGGAGAGCAGCTGCCGGTACGTGGCGGCCTCGGCATGATGGAACTCGTCCACCACCACCATGTCGAACCGGTCCGGCTCCGGCAGCGGGTTGGCGTGCAACGTCTGGACCGAGGCGAACACGTGCCGCCACCGCTCCGGCCGGGCTCCGTCGACGTACAGCTCGCCGAACGTCTCGTCCCGCATCACCTGCCGGAACGTGAGCAGGCTCTGCCGCAGGATCTCCTTCCGGTGCGCGACGAACAGCAGCGACTCCGCCTGACCGGCCGCACGCAGCCGCCGGTAGTCGAGCGCGGCGACCACGGTCTTGCCGGTGCCGGTGGCCATGACGACCAGGTTCCGCCACCGGTCGTGGATCTGCCGTTCGGCGGCGAGCTCGTCGAGGATCTCCCGCTGGTAGGAGTACGGGCGGACGTCCACGTGCGCGAAGTCGAGCACCACCGCCCGGCCCCCGGCCCGCTCGGCGGACAGGGCTCGGTCGAGCCGCTCCGCGTCATGCGCCGGATCGTAGGGCTCGAACGACGGATCGCCCCAATAGTCGTCGAACGTGGCTGCGAACGTGTCGATCAGATGCGGCTGTTCGGCCTGAGCGAGGCGTACGTTCCACTCCAGCCCATGGCTGAGGGCGGTGCGCGACAGGTTGGAGGAGCCCACATAGGCCGTGGACAGGCCGTTGTCCCGCTGGAACAACCACGCCTTCGCGTGCAGCCGGGTCATCCGCGTGTCATAGGAGACGCGGATCTCGGCGCCCATGGCCGCCAGCCGGTCCAGGGCCAGGCGGTCGGTGGCGCCGATGTACGTGGTGGTCACCACCCTCAGCCGGCCGCCCCGCGCCACGAACTCCTCGATCGCCTCCGCCAGCACCCGCACGCCGTTCCACTTCACGAACGCGCACAGCAGATCCACCCGATCGGCCGAGGCCAGCTCGCGCTTGAGCTCATGGCCGATCTCCGGCTGCCCACGGCCGTTGACCAGCAACGCGCTACCGGTGAGGGGGATCACGGGCCGCGCGGGAAACCGTACCCGACCTGCCGCATCCCGATCCCGGCTCCTGGCGACGCCCAGCAGTTCCTCGGCGGCCTCCAGGAGTTCCTCGGGCGAGGCGGCCTCGGGCACCAGGTCGCCGATGAGGTCGGCGACCTTGTTGACGATCTCCACCTGCCGCGCCAGCCGTACCGCGTCGTTCTCGCCCCGTACGGAGCGCAGCGCCCGGCGGGTGAGCGCGGCCAGATGCCGGGCCAGCGTCTCGTGGGAGTCGGCGATGTCCAGCGCCCGCCGGTCGACCAGGTCGCGATCGGGTACGGCGCGCAGCAGGCCGTCCAGCTCACGAGTGATCAGATGCTGGTAAACGCCCGGCTGGAGATCGCTCACTCGGCGACTATAGGGCGCGGCCGGCCACCGCGACAGGCGGACAATCGCTCTACACTGGCCGATCGTGGACTGGATCGAGCGGGTCGCTGAGATCCGGCGCTGGACCAGAGGCGGCGAGCGCGCACCGCACAAGCCGCTCCTCCTCCTGTACGCCTTGGGCCATTTCCAACGGCACGGCAACCGGCCCATCACGTTCAGCGCCGCCGAGGCCGAGCTCAAGAAACTGCTCAAGGAGTACGGCCCGCCCCGCGACACCAGCCCCGGCTACCCCTTCCACCATCTGACGAACGACGGCCTCTGGCTGGTCGACACCCGCCACGGCCCGGGCTCCCCGGGCCCTGAGCTGGGCCGCCTTCGCGACAGCCAGGCCGCCGGCCGCCTCCACCCCGACCTGGCCCGCGCCCTGTCGGAGGAGCCCGGCCTGCTGGGGCGAATCGCCCGCCACCTCCTGGACGCCAACTTCGCCCCATCCCTGCATCCGGACCTGTGCCTGCTGACCGGCCTCGACCTGGAATCCGGCGAGGAGCTCCGGACACCGCCCGTCGCACGCCGCGACCCGGGCTTCCGCGACCGGGTGCTCATGGCGTACGAGTACTGCTGCGCGTTCTGCTCCTACGACGGCTGGCTGGACGGCGCGGCGGTGGGACTGGACGCGGCACACGTACGCTGGTGGGCCTTCGACGGACCCGACGACCTGACCAACGGGCTGTGCCTGTGCGCCATCCACCACAAACTGTTCGACAAGGGCGTCCTCGGCCTGACCATCGACCGCACCATCGCCGTCTCCGCCAGGTTCGTGGGCCGGTCACAGGCATCCCGCGACCTGGTCCTCTCCCTGTCCGGCCACCCCGCCCGAAGCCCTCAGCCCGGCCTGGACGCGGTGGAGCCTGACCACATCAGCTGGCACAGCCGCCAGGTCTTCCGCACCCCAGCCCGCGGCTGACGCCACCCTGGTCTTCATGCGCAGGCACACGGCATGACGAAGCCACCGAACCCGACAGCCACCGGAGCATCAAGATCCTGCCCCACTCGTCCGGCGCCATAGACGGTTCCCCTTCATCCAGCGCGGACCCAACACGCGCCCGCGCTCCCTGGCGGCCTTTCCTCCGGGTCGCGGCCGCCGGGTGCGCGCTTGATCCCGGGCAGCAGCAGGCACGTCACGGGGGCCTCCGAGCCTCGTCCACGCACACGCCGTTGTCGAGCACCCCACACCCCGCGACCTGCACCCGCAGCCCAGCGTCCGCAACGCCGTGATCCGCTCCCCCTGGCTGCCCATCCACGGTCACCCGGTCACCTCGGCACGTCCGATCTACGCCGGTTCGTGCGAGCAGACGGTAGCGATCAGCTCGATCGACTTCCTGCCGTCGCGGATCCGAAACAGGGCGCCACGACCGGCGCTTTCGCCCCGTCATTCCTCGCGTGAGGGCACAAGCTCGTGCTTCGATGTTGCTTTGCCGGCACATCGAATGAATCGCACGATGAGAGGTCACCCATGCCAGATCTCAACGACCCGACCGCCACGTTCCAGGAGTTCGACCGTGACGGGGACGGATACATCACGCGCGAGGAGTTCACGCTCGCCATGAACGCGCGCGGCGAGCAGGTCACCACCACCGAGCTCGACTCGATCTTCAAGGTCTCGGACGAGCACGACGGGGACGTGGACGGACGCATTTCGTTGGCGGAGTTCCTGGTGGCCTGGAACAAGTGACGACCCGCTCGCCGACCCTGAACGATCAGGATTCGAATCTGCGGCCCCCGCTTTGGGAGAGCTCGAGCCGTACGGAGGCAGGGGTTACGTCGTTTCCATGACTCCGGCTCTCAGTTACGGGGCGATGTAGTGGTTCATGAACCGGTGTATTTGCACAGGCATACGGATCTCGACGGCGTGGGGGAGAATCATCGCGCTCTTGAACGTGTGCGCTGAGGAGGGATAGCTGAAGTGGCGGCCGCAGGGGTGCGCGGCGGCGGTTTTCACGTGCCACACACTCGCGCGCAGGGATAGCGAGTCGACTAGCCACAGTTGGTAGTCGTCGCGGTGTTCGGCCAGGTGGGTGATGTAGTGAGTGAGTACGGTATGCGCGACCGCCTCGGCCGTGTCGGCCAGGATGATTCCCTGGGAGTGCTCGCTGGGAGCGGGGTGCCAGCCTTTGGCGTGCAGGTCGGTGTATTCGATGAGATAGGTGTATTCATCGGCAGCGTCGGCCACATCCGGCCTGCCGAGTTGTTCGGCCGCCTGAGCCGATAGTCGAGCCCAGTCAGCGATGCCGGCGTACAGCACCGCCTGCTGGTTGATTTGCGGAGCGTTTTCGCGCGCGGCGCTCTCATCCAGGCGCGGCATGTTGAGCAGGGCCGCCACCTGGTAAAGCCGGCGGAGAGGAACCAGGCGGTCCCACGCGTCGGTGAGATCGTGCGTCACGGCCTTCAGTGTGGGGGGTCGTCAAACGAACGGTCAGGAGAAGACCAAAAGATCTTCCATGGCGCCTTCCAAGAAGTCCTACCAGGATGATTTTGTTGTACTTTGATCTCTCGCCGGAGCCGAGCGAGAGGGAGCGCGGGTGGCGAAGCTGAAGCCGTGGGAAGTCAGCGACGAGCTGTGGGCGTGATCGAGCCGCTGTTGCCCCAGCGTCAGCGGCGCTTCCGCCATCCGGGACGCAAGCGACTACATGACCGCCTGGCGTTACAGGACATCTTCTTCGTCCTGCAACCGGCATCGCCTGGGAGCACCTGCCACAAGAGCTGGGCTACGGCTCGGGCATGACCTGCTGGTGACGCCTGGCCGAGTGGACGCCTCCGGCGTCTGGCAGCACCTGCACGAGGTGATGCCGGACTGCCTGCGCCCGGCGGACGCGCTCGACCTCTCTTGGGCCGCAGCGGACTCTACCCAGATCAGGGCGGCAGCCCGGCCCGTCCCCGGTCGATCGCGGACGGGCCAGCAGCAAGCACCACCTGATCACCGACACCATCCTCACCGGTCCCAACCGCAACGACTTCACCCGGCTCATCCCGCTCCTGCAGGCCATCCCGGAAGTACGCGGCAAGCGCGGCCGTCCGCGCCAGCGCCCCCGACGCCGTCCTCGCCGGCCTGGGCTCCGACCACGACAAGTATCGGCGTGGTGCGCGAACTACAGATACGCCTACTGATCGCCCGCCACGACACCGCACATGGCTCCGGCCTGGGCAAACACCGCTACATGTCGAGCAGACCTACGCCTTGCTGCACGCCTTCCGACACGGGAGAGCTCGTCAAGGGCAGCACTGCACGCTTTTGCCCCACCGACCTCATGTCGACTGATGCGATCCTCCTTTCACGGTGGGCGTGATCGGGGTGGATTGTCGCCGGCGCCTCTGGGGCCAGCTTCTGTTCCGACGTTTACGGGCGTTCGATGCGGCTGGGGTTGCCGCGTACGAGCTCATCATGGATGCGCCAGCGGGCGGTGGTGACGGCGCGTCCTGCCGCCTCGTCGCCGTGCTCGATGCGCTGTCGCAGCAGCCGCACGGCGATGCGCCGGTTGAGGCTGAACTGCCGCTCGGTGTCGACCACGACGACGATCCCCGTGGGCCGGTGGGTCGCCCGTACGGCCGTGCTGGCCTTGTTCCGATGCTGACCGCCGGGGCCGCCGGTGCGGCAGGCGACGATGTCGACGTCCGTTTCCGCGAACGTCGTGCGCGGGGTATCGACCTGGCACGGCTCGGCGATGACGTACCAGTTCTTCCGGCCGGTGCTGGCCCGGTACGGGCTGGGGGCCTGCCAGCACAGAGTTCCGGTCCACGAAGCGGCGAACGCCTCGGCGCCGTCACCTGCGATCCGGACGAGAACCGATCGATAGGTGCCGGGCCGATCACCGGGAACAGTCTGGGCCCGATGGGTCTCCAGACCCTGCCGGGTGGCGTCAGTTTCCATGCGGTGCAGCAGCTGCGCCAACGCCCAGGCACACTCCTGCGGGCCGCGCCCGGCCGACAGCAGCAGGTGGACGCTCACGGCCGCCCCCGCTTGCGGCGCTGCTCCCGATGGTCCCTCTGGGGCGCCGACCCGAGGTCGGGCGTCTTGTAGGTGACCAGAGGGATCGTGGTGGCCACGGGCGTGGCCAGGTCATGGTCGACGAGGTCGGCGATCACTTGCTCAATGCGCTTGTAGGCCGTCGGCGCCTCCTCGAAGAGCAGTTGCCGATCGCCGCACACCACCAACGACCCCATCGGCGTACGGCGCAGCTCCTCGACCGTGTGCTTGGCCCGCCCCCGGCGCAGAGCGTCCGCACGCGACATCTTGCGGCCCGCGCCGTGCGCCACGGAATGGCCGGCGTCCGGCCCGGCGTGACCGGCCACCAGGTAGGACGGGGTGCCTCGCGTACCGGCGATGAGCACGTCGCGGCCGTCACCCGGCGCCGCCCCCTTGCGGTGCAGGTAGATCCCGTCGCGGACCTCGACGAGGTTGTGGCACTGGTCGACGATCGGCTCGGTGGGCTCGAACCCCAGAGCATGGGCGACCCGGGCGGCCAGCAGCCGCCGATTGAGCGATCCCCAGCGTACGGCGTCGTCATGCATCGCCAGATAGGCGCCGGGATCTGGGGCGGGGCCCGCACCATGGACCTCGGTGTGCGCCCGCAGGATCCGTTCGCCCAGCCCACGGGAACCACTGTGGACGATGAGAACCAGGTCACCGGCGGCGAGTTCGAGCCGGCTCGCGTGGTCCGGCTCGAAAACGGTCCCGATGCGCGCCAGCTCGACGAAGTGGTTCCCCCTGCCGACCGTCCCGAGACCCTCGACGTACCCAGCGGGAATATCACCCTTCACCACGGCCCAGGCCGGGTCGTCGGCATCCTGCTCAGGGTTCAGCGCGCGATCGAGATCGGGAAACCGGGCGGCAAGCTTCTCGGGTATGGCCCGCTTGAGCTTGACGGGGAACACGGCGATGCCACAACCGATGTCGGAGCCCACCAGGAACGGGTACAGGATGGTCGATGCCATGGCGGCGCCGATGGGGGCGCCCTTGCCTGGATGCAGGTCAGGCATGGCGGCGACATGCATCATCCCGTCGAGGGCGGCCACCTGATGGCACTGCGCGACGGCATCGGACTCGATCCAGCTCGTGGGGGAGGCGAACACGGTGACGCTGGCCGACGTGGCCGCCGGCAGGAACTCGTGCCGGGAGTGTTGTTGAGACAAAGACGCTCTCTTCGCTGAACAGGGCATGGGCGGGCGGCATCACGGCGCGAGTCGGCGCCGTGGCATCTCGAAATAACGGGGGATGTCCGTCAGAGCATCATGGACACCACGTTTCCCTGAGCCCGCCACCAGAGGCAAGCGATTTTCGGCCGTACGGGACAGCGCATATGACGGCGCTGTGGCTTGGTCGTGTTCGGTCAGGCGCGGCGACGCCTGGTCCGGGAGCGGCGCCGTCGCGCGGCAGGGACGTTCACGTCCCGCCTCCGTCGCGGCTTCGCGCGTCGAGTGCTGTCGACTGGTTTTGCTGATGACTGGCAGCAGCGTTTGGCAGGTGGGACCTGTCCCACGACACCGGACCTTGAGCTCTTGTCATCGAAGGCTGAGCGGTCAAGTATGCCGTCCCATCGCGGGCATGGCTCAGATCTTCAATGCTGACGGCCGGTCACAGGCGGGCGGTCCACTCTCGGCCTGTGAGGACGTCAGCACCTCTGGCCGGGAAGACGCGGTTGATCAGGAAATCGTGCACGTCCGGTTCCCCGTCGGCGCAGGCGTCGCTGAGCACGGTCACGTGGTAGTCGCGGTCGGAGGCGTCGTAGAGGGTAGCGGCGATCATCGCCCCGGTCGCGACACGCTCAAAGGCGAAAGAACCACCTATAGCGTTCAGGCGATTACTGATATGGATGGCGGTGCTGGCCGTCGCCTACTTCGTGGAGGGGTTCGGCATCGCGGTGTCGGGCTCACATCACGCTGCGGCAGATCGCCGTGCCCGCCGCCGTGGTCGGGCGCGCCGACGCCGCCTACCGCACGCTGTCGTTCGGCGTACTCCCGCTTGGAGCCATGGCCGGCGGCCTGCTGGGCGATCTGATCGGCCTGCGCCCGGCCCTGCTGGTGGGAGGCATCGGGCTTGCGCTGGCACCGGTGTGGGTGCTGCTGTCGCCCGTACGCCATCTGCGCACTGCTGAGGACGCCCGTCCTCGCCAGGCCGAGGTCAGCGTCTGAATGCGTGGTCAGCGGCGCCCCGCGAAGACCAAGACCGCTCCAAGCCCTGGAGCGCTGTGCTTGGGGCCCATCCCCGCGTGTGCAGGGAGCACAGCGGAGCCGACCGTGGTAGCTCCTGCCGGGGGTCCGTCTTGCTCGGTTAGGGAGCCCCATGAGTTAAGGCAAAACTCAGCCCGCGTACGGCCACGCTGGCCAATGACTTCCGCCAGCGGATCGCGACGCGGAAGTACCCACCGGGCGCGATGATCCCGTCGGAGGCGACTCTGATGGCCGAGTTCGGCGTGCCCCGTGAGACGGTACGCCAAGCGCTCGCGGAGCTCGAACGCGAGGGCCTGGTCGTCAGCCAAATGGGCCGAGGCCGCAGGGTCCAGGGGGAGGCGACCCCGGTGGATCGAGGACGAGGAGTATGCACAGGCTGTGGATGCCTGTGGCTTCGATATCGCCGAGTGGCCTGGCCTTCACACGATGCGCCGCATTCGCGAGGTCGCCATGACCACGTGGCTCATGCAAAACGTGGACCACAGTCCCGACATCCGCGCCGAATTCGACCGCCGCATGGCATCGCTGCGGCATGACGACTTGCCGCGCGTCTGGCGCCCCTTCTAGGAGGGTGTTTTGTGAGGATTTGATGCCTGTGTTTCGGTAGGGATTTTCGATCAATAGTCCTCAGCACCGGCACATGACGCGGAGGGCTACTGTGACGGTACGACTCGAGTGGCCACCACCACGTCGTGCAAAGCGGCCCTGTCGCGGCGCACCAGCAGCAGCGCGATCGAGATCCCGGCCAAAGCGTACGCGGCAACCAGAAGGGGCATGGCGATGATTACTTCGTGGCCGCCTGCCAGCCGAGACACGGCCATATGAGCGCACTGCCACGGGAGCAACTTCACGACATTGCGTACTACGATCCGTACCGCACCGGGCCGCTTCCCCCTCGTAGTGGCCACAACAAGCCCTGCTCGTCGCTTGCCCCACGTGGCCTGGTGCCGTCCTGCCTCGCCGATGGTCAGATACGCTCCGACAGGCAGCACGCTCAGCACAGTGATCAGCAGATCAATGCTCACCATGCCGAGCCCATCGAACGGCCGTACTCCCGCGAGGTACAGCGGGACGAACACCACGGCCAGCAGGGCCAGCCAGGCGACGATCACCAGATAATCCCAGCCGGCCGCCACCAGCCTGGGACGTAATGCCGCCCGACCAGCCTGCGACTTCCTCAACTCGTTCAGCACGCGCTGCCTCCTCGACCAGCACAATGATTCCACCTGGGTTCGTTACGTTCGCGATAGCAGTCGATACAACGCCCCGGCGCCGATCGTGAACCCGGCTACCGAAATCCCAACCGAAACACGTGTATCAACGCCTCAAACCCTCGCAAAACACCCCTAAGGGCCATCCGGCTCTGATGGCCCGCATCGGCGATGGCGGGCGCCCGATGCGGAGCCCCCACGGCTACACGGCGATGGCGGTCTCCGAGCGCGCGCGGGCTAGTCGGGTCTCGGCGTAGCGTACGGGCGGATCGTTCTGGTACTCACGAACTCCCGTACGGAGCGCCTGGTGCGAGCCGATCGGAGATCGGCCACCGTGGTCACCACTTCGCGTGCCGCCGAGCGGGGTGTGGGCAATGTGGTTGGTGTAGTTCGACAGCGTCTTCATCCCCACCCCAGGACGACGTCGAGCACCTGGCGGCGGGTGTAGCCGGCTGCCAGGAACGTCTCGATCCCGGCGTCGTCCACCCAGCCTCGCTGGGCGACGATGAGCTGGGTCAACCGGCGTACCGCCTCCAGTCCGGCTCCTGCAGCGGTTTGCCCGTGCACAGGTTTTCCACCACCTCAGCGGGCACCCGCGCCTTGAGCGCAAGCGTGAAGTGCGCGGCCACGCAGTACTCGCACCCGTTCTCCACACTCGCGGTATGACCAGGCAACCCCCAGCGGGCATGCTGCACCGGTGCAGCGGGCAGCCACCAACTGCTCGAAGAAGCCGGTGATGGCGGGCAGGCCGCGGCCGTCGGCGGCCAGGGCGTCGAACACCGGCCGTGAGCGCCGCTCCAGGTAACGTCGCAGAGCGGCCACGTGCAATCGTTGCTTGCCGCCGAACGTCGCGTACAGGCTGGAGCGGCTCAGCCCGGTCGCCTGCATCACCTCGGCGATGCCGGCGGTATCCGCGCCGCGCTGCCGAAACAGGCACACCACTTCCTCCTATCTTGGATCGTTCGTTCCAAGTTGGCCCCGATGGTGGGGGCGTGCCCCGGAGCCGACATGACCGATATTCCTGGTCGGCAGTGCGGCGAACGGGCTACGGCGGGCTGATGACAGTGAGCATGCGGGCGAGTTTCCACGGCCGACGGCCCCAGGCGACGAGCTTTCCCTCGACAAGCGGCTTCCCTATTCCTTGCCGGCCGATGAACAGCAGCATGAGAGCCGCGGGGTCGGCAGACAGGTGGGCGTCAACGTCGCGTGCGCTCCCCGCGTCGAGTGTCAACGAACCGCGGTCGAAGACCATCAACGTGCGCCCGCCTCCACGCAGGCGCAGTCGAAGCGGGCTCGGAAGGATCGAGCCTTCTCCCGGCTCAACAAGGCCGTGGGCGGTAGAGCCGCAATGAGCGGAAGCACGCCGCCCTCGACCGCGAGCAGGGCGTGGTGACGCTGTATCGGCCACGAGCGCCCAGTGGCCGCGGCGATGTCATGGCCATGAATCAAACATTCCTCGAGCAGGTGACACGCCACCGCCGAAGGCGACAGGCGGGCACCTTGCAGCCAATCAACGGTGGCCGCTCGCGAACGCGACGCGACGTCGTCGAACTCGTTTGCCAGCGTGCCGATGCGATCTGCGAGTACGGCTGGGTCCCGTTCGCCGTCCTGGGCCAGCATCGTCGCGTTGGCCTCGGCCATTCCCGCCGCCGTCACCGTGGCCTGCGGGACCGGCCTTCCGGCGACGGCGTCGGTGTCGAAGCGAAAGACATGAGCCAGGTGAGCCGCGACATCGCCCACCGTCCAGGCACCGACCGAATCGGCGTTGGCGTCCGGGATGCCCCGCACAAGTTCGACGAGGCTGGGAACAACGTCCCGCAATGCCGTACGCGCCTGGGTCATGGTGTCGGAGGGGCCGCTGTGCGTCGCAGCCGGGACCGTGCCGGCGCCTTCCTGGGCGTCAGGGTCTGGGCCCCGCCTGGAGGATGGGGTGTCGGTCATCGTTTCATTCCTGTGGCGTGAGTGCTGGTGGCGGTGGCCGTCCCATGGCCCGGACGGGGTGACCACACCCCTGCCGGCGCTGTGCTGGATATTGTCAGGCGGACTTGAGAATGTAAAGTGCTTGCCATGAGTCGGAGCTATGGCCAGTACTGCGGTCTCGCCCGGGCGCTCGATGTCGTGGGCGACCGGTGGAATCTGCTCATCGTCCGCCAGCTCCTCATCGCTCCCGCCCGCTACCGCGATCTGCTCGAGGGGCTCGGCGGCGTGGCCACGAACCTGCTCACCGACCGTCTTCGCGACCTGGAGAGCGCCGCAGTGGTCGAGCGGCGACTCGCCGAGGAGGGCAACGCCATCGTGTACGCACTCACCCCATGGGGCGCCGAGCTGCGGGAGCCGGTTGAGGGCCTCATCCGCTGGTCCACGCCGCTCATGGCGCGCGGACCCGGCGGCGACAGCTTCCACATCGAATGGCTCACCGTCGCCCTCCGCGCCTTGCTCGCCGGCAGGGCCGCCGCACATGAGGCATCGACGGTGGGGATCGCGGTCGACGGCCAGTTGCTCCAGGTGCGGGCGACGCGCTCGGGCATAGAGGTGACCTTGCATGATGGCGGCGATCTCGATGCCTTCGTGCGCGCTGACGCCCCGATCATTCTCGGGCTGGCAGCAGGTGCGCTCACCCTCGACGACACCTCTGGGCTCGTCGACATCGAAGGCGATGAAGCTGCGGTACGAGCCCTCTTCAACTCCCGGCGGGCCATGCCGGAGGGCCCACTCGCCGATGACCTCTCGCACCTTAACGGCGCAGGGTGAACCTCTCGCTGAGCCTCGCTGTCACACTCGTTTGCAGCTGGTGACATGTCCGTTCATCGGCACCCGAACGCCTGACGCAGCGCTGTCATTTCTGACCGGCATTTCTCGCGCATACCGGCCCTCAGCGCTGTTCGAACTCACCGAAGTAATCACACCTACCTAGACCGTCCGCCACCGCCTACCAGTGAGCTACGGCGCTCCACCGTCAACACGTCCCGCCAGACGCCGTGATGGCAGCCGATGCGCTCATGCGTGCCCAACACGCGGAAGCCGACCGCCTGATGCAGGGCCAGGCTCGCGGTGTTCTCGCCGAAGATTCCGGACTGGATCGTCCACACTCCGGCGTCCTCACTCGCCGCGATGAACGCCTCCAGCAGCGCCCGTCCGACGCCCCGCGCCTGGCAGCCAGGGTGAACGTACACGCTGTGCTCCACCACACCCGCGTACACCGGCCTGGCCGACACCTGTGAAGCGGCTACCCAGCCCAGCACCTGACCGGTCGCGGTGTCAGCGGCCACGTAACGCAGGCGCGGCACCTTGGCCGCGGTGAAGCCCTCCCAACTCGGCGCCGTGGTCTCGAAGCTGGCCTGCCCGGTGTCCAGCCCGGCCTGGTAGATGGCCAGCACCTGCTCGGCGTCGTCTTCCCGCATCGGCCTGATCTCCACCCCGGGACCCGCCGCGGGCTTGACGGCCTGGACGATCGCCGAGTGGACACCATCGCCGTGGCCAGCGGTCAACGTGATGCGGATGCCCGCGAACCCGGCCGCCGCCAGCAGCTCGCGGTACTCGCTCGCCGGCAGCGCCCCGGCCACGCACCCGATCCGCTGCTCGGCAGCCAGGCGACGGGCCGGGTCAACGTCGCCGTCGACCACCACGTCGCTCACCCCGAACCGACCGCCCGGCCGCAACACCCGGAACGCCTCCGCCAGCACCGCCGCCTTGTCGTCGGACAGGTTGATCACACAGTTGGAGATGACCACGTCCACCGACCGATCCGGCAGCGGCACCCCTTCGATGCCGCCCTGCAAGAACTCGACGTTGCCCACCCCCGCCTGCTCGGCGTTGCGGCGAGCCAGCGCCAGCATGTCCGGACTGGCGTCCAGCCCATACGCCTTGCCGGACGGACCAACCCGCCTTGCCGACAGCAGCACGTCGATGCCGCCACCTGAGCCGAGATCCAGCACGGTTTCGCCCGGACACAGATCGGCAACCGCAACGGGATTGCCGCAGCCCAGGCTGGCCCGCACCGCACCCTCGGGCAGGGCACTGGTGTCGTCATAGCCGGCGGCGCCGAAACAGCCCTCCTCGAAGGCATCCGGCCCGCAGTCGGCGACGACCTGGCCGTCGGTCGCGGCCCGGGCCAGAGCGGAGTAGTGATCGATGATCTCGTCATTCGCCATGACAACGCTCCTTCACTCACAGGTGGGCGCGCCTGGGGCGGGGTTGCCCATGACCACGTCGGCGGCGGTCGGGAAGCAGCTCACGCAGTTCTCGTTGATCCGGTACAGGCTGGAGGTGCCCTGCTTCTCGACCAGCACGAACCGCACCTCGGCCAGGATCTTCAGGTGATGTGAAACGGTGGACTGCCCCACCCCTGAAGCTGTCACGATCTCGCCCACGCTCATCGGCTTCCGCTGCCGGGCCAGCAGCGACACGATCTGGATCCGCGTGGCGTCGGCCAGGGCCTTGAACCAGCTCGCGTACTCCTCGGCCTCCGCCCTCGGCAGAGGTCCCTTCTCTTCGTTCATCGTTAATCGACGATAGACGATAAACAGGCGACGGGAAAGACCGCGAGTCGGTGATCCACACAGGCCAAGGGTGCGAGCCCTTCGATGGCTGGCCGCTACTCTCTGTGCGGCGGTAGCTATTCGTCGATCGTGACTCGTGGCAAGCTGATGCCCTCATGCGCACGCAGCCACCTGCGAAAGTTCGGGCTCAAGCGTGCCAGCACCGTCACAGGTTTGGGATAGATCCAGGCGAGAGGGTACTCCTGCCGCTGTCGGCTCCACCATCGGAGACGTCGGGCCTGCTTGCCCTTGATATGGCGGGTCTCCCATACACGTCCTGCATTGTCGACGACCAGCGTCCAGCGGATCCAGCAGGACCATCCCCGCGTGCGCGAGAGCACTCTCGCTGACCTGCGTGGTTAGCGGCGAAAGAGGCCGTTCTGAAGCACTTTTGCGGAATCGGACATTGCGGACTCCCGTGAGGATTAGCGAGAGGGCGATGATCGCGAGTGGGTGGTGAAGGGGCTCAGCAAGAGTGTTGCATGCCGTCAGTCGTGCGCACGTATTTGGCACGATCACCCGCAAGCGATCACCCACAGCCGTACGCCACCGGACACATCAAAAAGCCCCTGACTCGCGTTTCCACTGGTCAGAGGCGCTTTGCTGCTGGTCGAACCTGGTGCCCCCGGCAGGATTCGAACCTGCGGCACCCGCTTTAGGAGAGTGGGAGCGAATCCGCCCGCCAAGGTAGGTTGAGCTGGGCAAATAGCCTCCGCGGAGTGTCAACCGCACAAGATCATCCCGCGCATATCCCCGGGCCCGATGACGAGATCATCCACGTCATCTGGTGCTTAGCCCAGGTCGGAACGCAGGTACCCGGCCCGAGTGCCAAGAGCTGCCTATGGCCGCGAGCGTACAAGGGCGAGCATAAACGCGTGGCTTCATGTTGGAGCAACGCCTACATAATAATGATATCGCACATCACGGAAATGCCTCACTCCCGCCAGTCATCGCCGCGAATAGCCTGGGACCGAAGCCGATAGCCGATGGTTGACTCAATTATTCTGTCCTTAATCGCATCCACATTGTCCGCACGCGGCACCGGTAGGTCAAAAGCGGCAGCCAGTTTTTGGAGTCCGGCCTTATTTATGCTGAGGCTGTCCAGATAGGCGCGCCCCTGCTCTCTGCTTGACATATCTGCCAGAGCGGTCCGAATCTCATCTGGGTCGAATATGGCGGCTCCTCTTGTGGATGTGGGTCGACCGCGCTGGGGTCGACGCTCAATAGCCAATCTAGCGCGACCGGCTATCAAGTCATCAAGATCGTCCGGGGATAGGCCCTTCAGCAATCTCACAACCTGCTGAAGAATGATTGAGGCGCGTGCATTTTCATCGTTCATGCGGACGCTCACACATGTAGGCGCTGAGTGAATTCGCTAACAAACGCTTCGAGTTCCGAAACGATGCGCTGAGCTGTGCCCGTACCGTGGTTCAGAACCACGGGAACGCCTCCTATGGGGGCATCTGCGAACAGTGTCTTATTCTCCCTCAAGGAGCTCGTAAATACCGGAACGCCCAATCGTACCGTTTGATCGATGAATGGTCGCTGTGCGGCAATTGGCTGGCCGCCATAGATCTGAATCATCGTGAATACAACGCCGAGAATCGAGGGGCCGATCTCGGTGGTGGTGCCTTTGCCGGTATCCAACAGCGCGTACTCGTTATAGTCGCTAACGAGCTCCCGCAGGCTGCGCTGCAAGTAATCTATCCCCATCGTGGACAGATAATCAGCCTTAGCTGGGATTAGTACGTGGCTGCTCGCTACTATCGCGGTTTTGGTGACGACGTTGAAGTTTGGTGGACAGTCAATAAGAATGACGTCATAGTCTTCGAACTCTGGCTCCGCCAGACCTTCTGCCAGTCGTCTGTACACCTTGAGATAATTCAGCTTTGATTGATTGAGCGTAGCTCCACCAAGTTCAGTCGCCAGTTCTAGATCGACGTTGATCAGACCGAGATGAGACGGTATAATCCTCAGTTGCCCTGCTCGCCGTATGCCCGACAGGCGCGCGGTCACAGTGGCTGGTGCAAGCGTTAACGACGACAAGCTCAGCGGAGTTCCCGAGCGGAAAGAGTCGTACCATCCCTTAATGGTGCGCTCGGGTGCAAGTTCTCGCTGCCAATAGTCTGGCTTGACGAATGAGAACGTGAGACTTGCTTGGGGGTCCAGGTCGATGAGTAGGACCTTGTGTCCTCTATATGCTAGTTCCGCCCCCAAGTTAGCAGTCAGGGTGGTTTTGCCTACTCCGCCCTTGTAGTTAATCACAGACACGACATTCACCACGGCCTCCAGATCCACTCGGCGTGCATCCGGCCATTCTGGCAAGTCGCCGATGTGTTGTCCACGAAATCTCAGAGTCCTATTCGACCTTGAGCGTCTTGACTTATAGGTCGGCTTGCGAGTGGGTTTATGGTTAACCATAATGTCTGATGTACCACCGTTCGAGCATGACTTCGGTCGCTTGCAGCGCCTGCCGGCGGGCCGGCGGGATCAACCGCTGCGCTATAGAGGGAAATATGCTGATGCAGGTAAGTGAAACAGTGAACCTTTTTAAGCTGCACGGTGAGTGCCCTGGTCACAGCATGATCGCGATGCCGGTCTTCGGCAAGGTGACGTGAGGGAACTCCTGGTAGACGGGTTGATCATCACAATCCACGCCGTGCCACAAGGAGCTTCAGGTGCTGATCTATCGTGCCGCCGTCGATTTGTCCCATCAAACCCTAAACTACGTCGCCGGGGCGATCTGGTACCACCGCAAGACGATGCGGTCGTTCTGATGGCGGCTCAACCCGCCAGCAGGCCCTGCTAGTGCCGGTCTACCTACGCAAAGGCGAGACCTATGCCGAGACTGGATGCCGCCGACCGCCCCTACTACTCTCGGCAAGCACCGGCTACACGGCATGAAGATCCGGGTTATCGCCACCCCGGGACGGCACCACCCTGTGGACCTCCGGAGCTCTGCCCGGCAAAGCCCATGATCTCAGAGCTGCCCGCATCTGGGGCAACATGGGCGCCTTGGAGTAGGCGGGCATGGTCACCCCTGGCCGACAAAGGCACACAAGGGAGCCGATTCTCACCCCGCACAAAGGGCAAGGACAAGCCCGAGTCCCAGAAACGGGCCAACCGCGCCCAGCGCAAAGCTCCGCGGACCCGGTGAACCCGCGAACGTCCCAACTGAAGAGCTGGAAGATCCTCCAGAAGCTCTGCGGCGGCCCGTCAAGGCCGGCCACTTGTGCAAAGCCACCGTCGTCCTTCGGAACCATCGCGTCACCCAGGCCGCATGAGGCTGAAAATAGGTTCTCTGTAGACATATCGGCCGCCTGTCTATGAAAGTAGCCTAAAATGGCCTAAACCGTGCATAGGTGGTGCCATGTATGACACTCCCAGGTATCTGCCCTACCATGATCTGGCAAACTGCGATATTCTCCACGAATGGCCCTTGTGGCCCTTGTGGGCTAATGGAGGAAGCATGAATGAAACTTACAATCTCCTGAATCCGGAATCTCTGACAGAAAACTATGTTCGTCAACTACGGCAGACAATCGACGCATATCTTCCTCAGTATGTCTTCATAGGGGAAGTTCTTCAAAATGCGCTGGACGCAGTCCGAGAAGCTCAACAAGGAAAGCATAACATTCATATCACCATTGATCTAGACAGATCGGAGGTGTGCATACAGGATGACGCAATGGGATTCCCAAATGAGCCGAGCCTTCTCTTCCTCGGTGGAGGGAAAAAGGATGGCAAAAAACTTGCTGGCCAGGTTGGGGTAGGCCTTAAGGTTGTTCTCTTTAGCTCGGAGTACTTCAGCATACGATCGAAAACCGCTACGGATGCATTCAGGTTCGAGATCAATGACGCGTATCGCTTCGATTCCGAAGACGCCGTACGCCCCAGCTTTACAGTGCCGAAGCAGTTCGAGCCCGATCCTGACCCTCTAGTCGGAACTGGAACTGAGGTTAAGTATCGATTCGATGGAGCGTCGAGAGTCCTCTCGAATTATCTTAAGCAAGTAGAAGAGGAGGCGCTTCCCAGAGGGCTTAAGTCGGAATTTACCGCTACACTGGCGAACGCCGTGCAGAGCGGGATCTATCCAACCAGATTTGCCGCTCTTCTCGCCTGCGACTTGAAGAGATTTTCTTACCTCGCCATGACAGAGGTTCCGGATGCTCTCAAGGACACGACGGTCACTCTAACAATAGTGTGTCAAGATCCCCAGGTGGCCGTGGGCAACGTACTGGCTGAGCTCTTCGACGACAAGCATGAGTTTACTTTTCAGGTGCCAGTCGGATATCTAGGGATGGGAGAGACCGTTGCTTGGGCGAAGCCCCCCAAGCCAGCTCCCTATGCTCAGAAGCTCGGGGCTGGAGGTGCTGATCTCTTCAAGGTTCAAAATGGGTTCAATGTTATAGAATATCGCAGTGAGAGTGATCTGGAGCAACTTCTAACCAACGCTCGCGGCAAGCTTCCTGACGAGATCGAGTCGTTCAGGAGAAACCTTTTCCCAAGGATCAATTTCGTTCGTCTAACGATTGGGCGGATACCTCATCTCGAACGCTATCTTCCAGGCGGAAGCCGGCGAATATTCAGCGCAAATGGGGTCGTAACTCAGCACTCTCCTGATCTGACTAAAGGGCGTAATCAGCAATACGTCAGGTGTTTCGACATCGTGGTCGACGTAGATGCAGAGCTTAATTACGGAAAAACTCATCTCAAAAACATGCGCCTCGTAGGTCAACTTAAAAGTTTTGTTAATGAGGCGTATCGATCAGTCATTCAGAACGCCGCAGCACGCTTTGTGGGCAAGGCGGACCCATTTGAGGAAGAGGAGCGGTCGGTCTCATTCTGGACCAAGAAAGACCTCCTGCGCCCCGAACTTACTATCCGAAAGGTCCCAGGAGATGAGAACGATGTCATAGCGCTGTTTTTTGAACTGACAGGAATGGGCAAGTTCCCAGAGTTTCGCTGGTACGGGTTATCTCAACGGGATAAGTATGATGCGCGGGCGGTTGTGCAACGCGTGCTTGATGAGCCGGAGGTCCTTGAAAGGCCAACCGAGAATTCGCTCCGCGTCGTGGAATTCAAAATTCGAGCAGGGGCTATTACCGAGGACTTTGACCGCGAGGATAAATCGCCCAAAGATGTGAATCTCCTTATAGCGTACGAAGAAGGCGTGTCCAAATCGCCTCAATTTCAGTTCATCGATCTCGAGGACTCAGATACACGCGCACGCTTCCCTGAAAAGGAATTTCCGCATGTGACGCGAGTTCTCAAAGATATGCAATCTGGCTATGAGGTGCAGGTCCTTCTGCTTAGGGATTGCCTAGAAGTGTTTTTCCCGCCACCGCCGCCTCCTGCGGCCCCGGAGGATGCAGTAGACGACTCCTGAGATCCGTAGTGTCACATGCCATCGCAGGAGCACCCATAGGCAAGTCACCGGGACGACCGCTTCTCCTTCGCCTCTGGACCACGGAGGCTCGGAACCGTGTTCCCGTGATTGAAAACTTGCTACTGCGGATGGATTCACTTTGCACGGCCAGGTCCCCTTCTCATAGGCCAGCTCCGCTGGCATTAGCCTGCAGCACTGTTTGGGCGTGCTGGAGGCCTGGCTTCGTGCAAAGATGCTTCCTATCGTGATCGTGCTGATAGCGGCGATGGTGAGGGCGAGATCTGGAGTGAGATAAGGCCCCTTGGTGAAACAGCGCTTCGTGTCAGTCCCAGTGTTCACCCCGTCGTCGACATCGGCTACCTTCGGGCGCGCTAAAGGATTCGTTACAGTGGTGCATCGGGACGCCTCGTAGCCCGCTACCGCTATCGAAAAGGCGGAGTACCAGCTATCTCGTCGCAGCCCGAGCTCTGACCAAGGTGCTCCGATCGGCGGTTGGCTCTGTTCCGCATCTGGCAGAGCTAACGACGGACCGGTGACGGAAGCTAAGTTTACGCCTCCCGTCCGATCCTTGTCCTCGTTGATTCAGGTCATGCACCAGCCAGAGTCGCAGGACCCATCCCCCTCGTCGAGGGTGCTGTCGGCCATGCTGTCTTCAGGGATTGCCTGCGCGAGTGGACGACCGTATCTCGTCAGATACACGGAATCCCGTCCAAGTGCAGCCCGGCGTTCGTTAATCGTCTCCTCAAGTTGCACCGAGATAGCGAATAGCTTGGGTTCGCGCTCGCGTTGGTGACGCCACGCGTCGACGGTGCGAAAGGGACAGAAGAAGCAGGAGCTCTTTGGCGGCACTGGCAGGCCAGCTTCCGTGATGATGTGCTCGCAGTCGCTCCTGCGCAGTCCAAGATCGAGGAGGGGATACTCAATGAGCTCGTAGAGCTCTCGTCGGCGCCGGTTGGCACGGTGGATCTCGTCGAGCGATATGCCGATACCCACCGCACCCGGATGCTCCGCGGTGGCTCCGTGCTCTCGGAGCCACCGCCCGATCACGCTTATCTTGAAGTCCGCCGTGCAGTTACGTCGGCCCGGAGCCCCGTTCGCCATACGCACTGGGATGGGAATCGATCGCGTGGCTGGCCGGTTCATGCGCTGCATGAGCGTCTCGGTGGTACCGTCGCGTCGGCGCCGCCTGAGCTCCTGGACTTCCAGTCCCGCTCGAACCGCGTATGGAATGGCCACCTTACGAACGTAGGCGAGCGTCGCCGGGTGTTCACTGTCGTCGCCCACGTTGGCGAAGAGGAAGGTCCGAAAGTCGATGTCTCTACGGGCCGCCAGCACGAGCATCGCTGTTGATTGCACGCCGCCCCCGTAGGAGACGACCTTCACCGAGGTCTGACTTGGTTGACCCAAAACAGCCCGGGGATCTGGGTCGGTGGGGCGGGCGCCATGGGCTCTGTGGAGGTCCTGAGTGATCGGCATGCGGGAGACACTATGGATCTCTTAAAGGGTCATCAAGTCTTTCTCTCGTAGAAGTTGGTGAACTGCAGGACCAGCTAGGGGCAGCGCCAGACAGCGTGAAGCGCCCCGGGTTCGGCCTCCATCAAAGTCGCGCGGTTCAGCGTGAGTCGTAGCCGTGGGCAGGCACTTGACTTAGAAGCCCTAGCAAAATGATCTAGGAATACTGGTGATCGCTCTCGGTTGATCATCGGGGTGAGGAAGGGCGAGCAGCTACCGTGGATCGTCTCGGATGAGCTGTGG